>JAYWEN010000309.1:0-8458 GCA_043779245.1 Elusimicrobiota bacterium
CGGAAGTTTGACGTCAAACCTCGTTTAATGGATTCTTTTTTCTCTGTCGCCGGGGTCCAAACATTGAGTTTCCGAACAGTTTTGAGATCTTGAACACCCGTTTCTAATGTCACAACTTCATTCGTAATCGCACGCAGACTTTGAAACACAGGCAAATGCGGAAGTTTTTCATCAAAAACAACTTCTTTGGAAAACCCATGAGATGTTATGACGAGACTAGCTTCACCCGCGCCGATCGGCAGTTTTTGCCCTCTCGTAGTGGGCGACACAACGAGAATAGACTTAATAGCAAGATTTCCTTGCTGATCCACCGTCGCCACGGCATCGCCAGCCGGGCTGCCCGGGCGAAGATACTCAATAGTTTTGGGCCCCATTCCTTCGTACTTCTGATTATCTTCATCGTCGAGTGAGCCCGTTAAGAGGTAAGGCGTTTTCTCGACAACGGGGAGGGGGGTTTCTGGATCAATCCCCAAGGGCTTCATCCGCTCCCAGAACTGATCAGGTGTTACTCCCGGGAGCGTCGGCTTTGTCGTCAATCGCTGGATTTCGCTTAAAACATGGGCATCAAAAACGTCTTTCGCCTTTTTATAGGCCAGCGATCGGACTTCTCCGATCACTCGGTTGTGGTCGTCAAGCTGAAGCGCCTTACTAGGATATTGCCCTTCAAACTCGATATTTAAGAGCCGTTTGGTCCCTTCTACGAAAAGAATTTGTCGAGGATCATCATATCGACGATAATCTGTATATATTTCTCCCCACGAAGTTGTTACCTGAGAAACATACACCCAAGTATTTTTGTCGAGCCCGGCTTGACCGAGAAATGCATCGGGCACGAGTGGAGTCCCATCCGGTTTCTTGAGATCATTGAGACGCACGGGGTCACCAATTTTTACAATCCTCTCCCCCCGTTCCCCATTTCGAGAAATATCCGTTTTATACTCTACGACTCTAGATGGATCTTTAGTCCCATCGGCGTAAATATGATGCGTAGTCCAGTCATAGCCCCCCGATTGCAATACTTCCTTTTCAAGTCGGAGAATGCCGTTGCTCCTCCGTTGCCAATATTGAACAGTATGTGTCGCGATTGGAACGCCCCGGCCTGGAACCGCCTTGGTCGCTTTGTCCAACAAGCTCACCCAATTCTGGTGTAGTGATAAAGCTGGGTTCCAGTAAGGCTGTTCGTTGAGGAAGAAGGTGTATACGCCAAGTTGTGACGAATTTGCAAGGAGTTCTTCCGGATCGATGACTTCTTCGACAACATACCCTTTCGAAGGGTCCTTCGCTGCGACCAGCTTCACACGCGGGTCACGTTCTCCTCCTGCGCCAAACAAGACAATGGCAGTCGCTCTCTGGGCCCCTGGGTCGTCATAATAGGCTCGACGCACTAATCGGTTACCCGACATTTGATCAATGATCGTGCGACCGGTAAATACATGCTGCAGGACAATTTCCGTTGTCCAACTCCCGGTTTGGATGGTTACGGCCGGATGGCCGTTGGTGTCAACGACCTTAGTGAGCCGATCCGCACTATACGTGCGCAAAAGAGTTGCCACATCGCCCGACATATCCACGGGCGCTAGAGTAGAAGATTTCGCCGGCGTAAATGGCGAGAAAGTGACAAGGGCCTCCACGGAAACGACTCCCGAATCGCTAAGCTGCATCAGGCCGGAAGGCCCATCTTCCCCGTAGGAAGGTTGTTTAGCGAGTGGGTGGTCGGCAGGAACTAAAACCGTTTCCTTCTTTCCCATCACTTCTCGCCGTTGCGCGACAAGCTCATACCATTGATTAGTAGCGGTGTTGTAATAAGCTGGGATCCACGAGCCGTCTTGTTTTTGATAGATCGGAACAACACGCGAACCGACCTGATCCAGTTGGTCTCTTGACCAATATTCCGCATGGTGAGTATCAATGTAATAGATCGCGGCGGAAACACCTGGAGCAAAGAGAAACGGATCTTCACTATCATTTACTTTTGTAAATGAATGAAACAATCTCCTGGCACGTGAGAAAATTTTGCCACCAGGTTCATAGAGGACTCGATCGCGATGGATACCTTCGTCAGAATAGGAATAATTCTCGAATCGCAAAACTTTCTTCCCGTTAAAAAACAGTTCCTGCTCGGATTCCACCCCGTTTTTATAGCCAATTTTAATAGTGGCCATGCGACCTTGCGGCCCACGAATAATTTTTTGTTCAGCACGGCCAAAACCGTTCAAAGTCACTGTTTCCACATAGCCGTTGGCCGTAATGTCTTCTCGCTGAGCTCGATGGGACGGCCCTCCGGTTTTCTGATCGTATGTGGATTCCACCAAGACCTCATTGGTTCGGCGGTCCGTGGTTACGGAGCTCCCGGTATCCACATTAATGTCGGTTATGCGGGTCCCGGTCACGATCTTCACAACCTTCCCTAATTCGTTCAGCGTGCGATATTCCTCATGAAGCAGCGTTCCCCAGGCATATTGTTTCCGATGGACGATAACCCCCATGCTCTTGGACAGACCGCTTTTGAGAGAGTCCAATTCATTCTGAAACCGCAGCCGATCCGAGGCGGATAGGGCCGGCTGTTTTAATTTGAGCTCAAGGGTCGCGAGGCGCGCAGTCGACATGTCGACTAGCTCCTTGGAGAAATCTTCATAGAGAAGATTCATCCCGGAAATGTCCAGACTCAAGTCCGGCTGAGCCGTTTGCGGCGTGGCGGAGGCGAAGTAGGTGCGGGTTCCTATAGGAACGTGCTTGTCCTTATGGTAAGCCGGAACGGTGATCTGATGGGATGGCCGTCCATTTTCTATTCCGGAAATGACTCTTTGGATCCAGCCGTCTTTCGCGCTGTAGACATCAGCCCACTCGCCGTCTTCATCACGGAAGTGCAGCCGCACGCCCGCTTTCTCAAAATTGTCATCGCGGATCCATTCCACAGAAAGAATTTCAAGCGCATCGCTGCGGCGAGGGATGGGAACCGACCATCGGGGATCATATTCCGTGAAGACACTACCGGAAAGCTGGGACAACAGATAGCCGATGGACGTGAAGCGATTGGCGTGCGTCCGCTCACCCACCCAGTCCCCTTGCTCATTAAATACAGACTCGCGCTCCGAGGCATCCACTTGGCCTTTCGAGTTGGTGGTCGGGAATTGCGCGCGTCGCAAATAGGGTTTTTGGGTGACAGCGGCCCAGGTGAGTAATGCCTGAATAGGACCGAGCATGCGAATCAAAATCTTTCGTTCGGTAAGCGCTTCGAACTCTGAAACGGGGGCATCGGTCTTCAAGAAGGAGGGGTAAGGCTTCCGCTCCACTTCCACGTCATACTTATACTCAATGAACGTAACCGTTTGACGTTCTTCGGCCGCATTGACCGACGCTTCTTTAAGGAGAAGCCCCGACCCATCCACCAAACGGCGAAGGCTAACACCGGTAGTTTCGTTATCCTGGCGAGAGACACTGGATTGATCTTTATTGACCCACTTCTCAATTACGACTCGCAACGTTTCGAGAGGGACATCTTTCCCACGCGTCTGATCATGCGTTGTGATAATTTGCGCTTGTTCCCGGCCAAAAAGATCCATTTCAGGAGAAATCTCAAGAACAACCTTAAACCCATTATCCTCAGAGCTCACCGTTCGCTTCCACGCCCCATCACCCGTCACACTGTAGGACGCCACCATGGAGACACCCTCAGGATTTTTTCTCAGGTCATACGTGTGAATCTCTTCGCGGGACACCCGATCGGTGGCTGAGGCATAGGCGATGGTCTTGCCCCGTTTAACAATCTGCAGACGGCGACCATCCATCATCACCAAATACACATCGTAGTCTTCAACTCGCTTTCCCTTGGCATCTTCCATGTAAAGAGGAACTTCGGCAGAAGGATGAGTGGGATCAAAATGCGTTACTTTTGAACCCACGATGCGCTTTTCGAGCTTTCCGAGACGGCGAGTATCAATGGATTCTCGATGCCCCACCTTGCCATCTTCGGTCAAAACACCCTCCCATGCCGCGGACGTGGTGGAGTGATCCTTGTTATAGCTCGGCTCCTCGGCTCCGGCAATCTCGACGACAGACCCATCACGCAATCCTTTGGACACCAAGGCTTTGAGTTGGTCATAGGTCACGGAGTCGGCTTTGAGTTCTCTCCCGTGCTTAAGGGCATAGGACGTTTGAGATCCTTCCGTTCCGTCACCCGTGGGCCCGATCAACGTGATCGTGTTGTTGATCCGGCCCACGGTAAACTCCGCGACGGTCATCCGTCCGGCTGTCAGCTGAACTTTTTGTTGACCGGTGGCGTTCTCCACGATAGTCGAATGGCTGATGCCAGAATTCTTCTCCAGCCACACGTCGCGCGAGCTGCGTGTTCCCACATGAACGCCGTTGACGAACAGATCGATCTCGGCGCCGGTTTCCAGACCGTTGGGCAAAGAGGTGTGACGAAGAATCTCAGTTTGGCTCCCATTCTCCACCTGACTCCATTCCAGGCGGCCCTGGGAATAGTAATCCAAACGACGCATCCCGCCCCGGGTCCTGTCTACGGTTTCGACAAGCCCTGAGGAATAAAGACCATAATCCAAAGAGAGATTGGGAGCGTACCCGGTAAGGGCTTTGAGGCGATCGAGTTCGGCTTGGCCTAGCTGGCGAGGATCAATGATGTTGAAGTCATAGATCACCCGGTTTGTGTGGGCATCAATCGTATGGGTAGGAGCATCGATGCGCTGGGTGTCATAAAACGTTCGTTCGATGCGGTTGGCTATGGCGTTGGGAATGTCGACTTCGGCGAGCTGCGTGCCTTCATACCGTTCTATTCGATTTTGATGCCGCCTCAAATCATCCACCACAATCTGGGTTCGGCCACGGCTATCAACTGGATCTATATAAAGGATACCGCCCTTAGCATCCCGGAAAGCTCCTCCGCGAGAAGCGGTGCGAAGCAGATCCAGACCAGAGAGGTTGTACAAAGGCTCCTGGCCGTGCTCGAAACCACGGACCGGCGGCGCCTGAGAATTGGCCGACCAATAAATCCACCGTTTCATCTCTGTGGAATCGTGGTTGTATTCGACCCGGACCCATTCCATTCCCGGCTCACCCGTTCGGCCGGCGCCGACAATTTCACGAAGCCGTCCAGCTGAATCCGAGATCTCATGCGTCACCACACTGCCGTGAACCAAATCCTTGACCTGAACCGAGATCCAACCCTTTGCACGGCGGTTCCGCTCTAAGGTTTTGCTGGATTCCGACTGATATTCCAGTTTTTGCAGAATGCGGCGATCACTTGAATCCCGCAGCCACAACTCTTGCAGCAGTCCCGTCCCGATGTCTTTGACGCGGACCATTTCAGAATCGCCAATAGACTCCGCGATCAAGTCCCCAATCAGGGTTCGATACGTGATCACCGACTCCCCCTTCGCGTTGGTCGAGATAAACCGCAGCACGTCACCCAAAGCATCTGCCTCCTGATCTCCCAGCCATCGGCGCAACTGGGAGAACCGAGTGCTTCCCGATCGAATGATTTCAGCCTGATGAAGGGCAAGGACTTTCCCTGAAGCCGAGACAACCCGGCTCGGAAATCCAGAGGCATCAAAATAAGTCGTGACGGATTCAAAAAAGCCGGAGGAATCGTTCATAGTTTGCTGCCGGAGGAACCCATCCTCATAAATTTCCTGAACATGCTGGTTTGAATAAGGATTGTCTTTGGTCACCACCGCACGACCAAAAGCTGTTTGAACTCCCGCTTCAGGCCAGACCCGGCTCACGTTAAAGTGATATTTTCCGACCTCTTCTCGACCGAGGAATAAGATCTGGAGAAGCACGCTAGCTTCCGCCGGCAGGTCATAACTTTCTTTTGTCCCGAAAGGCACTCCATAGCGTGTGGCCGCTTTGCGAATTTTAAGAATGCGATCAACATCCTCTCGCGTTCCGCCGGCCTCAAGTGTAAGGATGCGCGCCAAGTTCTCAAGCGAGACTTCCCCTTCGTAATAGTTGGCGTGATTGCGCGTCTTGAGCGACCGTGCCTTGGCGATTAAAGGGTTGCCTTCAAGGTATTTCTGGCGAATATCGGTCACTTGGATTTTCAGATCCCCATTGGCGTCGGTGATCCCGAGCGTTTCGGTGACTCCTCGCTTCAGGAGCTCACCGGCCACCGTAAAGAGAAGCTGCTGCTGATAGGGGTTATCCTTGAGATGATCCAGCGAGACGGTTCGCGGATCTACCCCCAACTGAACATAATCCTTCATATAGGGATACAACACGGTGGCCACCCGAAGCATTTTCAAAAGCTGCTCTGTGGTATGGAAGGGCGACTCCGCCGTAGGACCAATCAGTGACTGCAAGGTACGAAGGTAATCCACATCTACACCAACCTGAACCTCATTTTGAAACACAGCCACCGAGGTCTTAAAGCTTCCGCCTTTATTCACCATTTGCAAAAGCGGGGCTTCGGCCTCGATCGCCTTGCGGATATCATTCATCTCAGCCATGCGGCGTTTGTATTCGCGCATAGAGAGCCGGCTATCCTCACGAACCGCGAAGATTTTGAAGACCTCTCTGACACCGGCATGGCTAATAAAGTTGGCCGCTTCCTGGAACGTGAAACC
This sequence comes from Elusimicrobiota bacterium, assembly GCA_043779245.1. Classification (GTDB taxonomy): domain Bacteria; phylum Elusimicrobiota; class Elusimicrobia; order 2-01-FULL-59-12; family 2-01-FULL-59-12; genus JANLWZ01. Next base: position 6,582 of record JAYWEN010000309.1, read on the forward strand.
GATGACGCCGGCTTCAAGCCACTTCGATTTGGCAATGGTGTTGATGCCATAGAATTCCCGGAAATTCGGGTCATCCAAAAGATCCGCCACATCCTTCAGGCGCAAAATGAAGATCGTCGGATCGAAAGCGGGCATGCCGGGAGCCTGTTTAGGATTGAGAATCTGGAAAATGACTTCACGCTCCGCACGGGTGAGTGACTTTCCATACAGAACCGAGAATCCGAACACCTGCTCGAACGCATGTGCGGCCTCGGAATCCTGTAGACGACGAATCAGGTCCAAGGCGGCGAGTATTTGGGCCAGATCAAATGCTGTTGCCTTTCCGGTCAAGTCTTCCGTCCCGGCCAAGCTCATTAAGAAAGCTCGCGACCCGATATCAGTGAGGCGCGACGACACCACGTTGATCTTATGGAAGAGCACCAAGAACTCACGTGCATACCCTTTGGATTCCACGGCATTCCGGAGGTCATAAACGCGCGAGATCGAGCGCAAGAAGATGTCTTGGTTGTAGGGAGCGTCAGACGTCTCAAAACGTGTTCCATCGAGAAGAGTCAGGGACACGCGGCGAGGGTTGAGAATCGTAAAGAGCGCCTTTCGATCTTCAAGGGTTAAGGCCGCGCCATAGCGAACCGCGAATGCATTCACATAAAGGAAGGCATCTGTTTTCTGTTGGTCATTCGTGGACTTAATCAGCTCAAGCCCCTTAACCACTTCCGTTAAACTGTAGGGATACTCCCCTCGCTCGGGGTTGGGCGCCGTGTTCTTGCTACCCACCAAATCAAAGAGGAACGTGCGTTGCTCAACGGTTAGCTTGCCCGATTCCAGGTCGATCCCATTGAAGGCCACTTTGAAGGCATCGTTTAACTTCTTTGAAATAACGGCATCGCGCAACGCCTTGATATCCCGCAGACTTTCGCGAAGCGTGGCAGGATCATAGGTCCCTTCTTTGGGGTTGAGCAGATCAAAAATCGTTTGGCGATCCGCATCGCTGAGAGCGACAACCCGATCCGGATCCAGCTTAATGCCGAACACCAGAGCGAAGGTCTCGCGCAAGTCTTTGTCTTTACGAATGTCCCGGATGAGCTCGAGTGCGAGCTTCACTTGAGCCACGTTTAAGGGATAAATCTTCTTTTCGGCATTGATATCGGCGTCCTTCGTACCCGCTAAGCCGACCAAGAACGCCGAGATCGCATCACGCTGCGCATCCGTCCACTTGGACGATTGATCCAACCGAATCTCGTGATAAAGAATCGCGAACTCTTCATAGAGCCCGGTCGTCTTGACCATGTCGTAGAGCCCTTTGAGCCTCAGGAGAGCATCCACGTAGGCCTGCACAACATTATCGTTTCCTAAGGAGTCTGGCGCTTTGACCGCCGTTCCATCAGGCAGGATCAGCTTGTCGAAGCCATCAAGCTTGGGGTTTAGAATCTGAAAAATCTTATCCCGTTCTTTCTTCTTGATGGCATCCTTTACCAAGAGGAACCCGTTGAGAACACCAAAGATCTCGTTGACCCCTTGGCCACGAATCTGGCGCGTCATTTTCAGCGCTTGCTCCACTTGGTCCACGTTCAACGGGAACGAGTTCGTAGCGGGATCTTCCTTTTCAACAGCTGCGATACCGATCAAGAAGGAAGCAATGGCCCGGCGCTTATCCGCAGACCAATTCGCTTCATCATCAAACCGGATCCCGGCAAAGAGGATCTCGAACTCTTCGTCGTACTTATTTTGAACCCGCCCGACTAGATCTTTGAGCTTCACCAACGCATTCATATACGTGTCTCGCGAGAACACGATCTCGCCAACAGGCACTGGAACCAGCTCTCCGTTTGGCAACGTCAATCCTTTGAGACCTTCAGCCTTCGGATTGAGAATTTGGA
>JAYWEN010000310.1:0-3355 GCA_043779245.1 Elusimicrobiota bacterium
CCAGGGTGCTTCGGCGGTTTCAGGATTGTATGTCTTGTCGATTTCCATCTTTGCTTCCTTTTTTTCCAAATGGGGCAATGACCATCGGCAAAACCATCGCCATTCGGGCGATCGTTCCGATGGAGGTGTGTCATTCAATCAAAATGGCCCGTTTTTATCAATTTTTCAGAACCCGGTATTTCCCCTTGACTCTCCACAGGGCTGTTGCTATATATGTAACGAGTTTTAAGGAAAATTGAATGACACCATCTGAAAAATTGAAAAAGAACCTAGGGCGTCGCCTCACGGTGATGCTCATTCCGCATAGCGAATCCCGCCCGATTCGTTTAAATTTCTCGGTGGCGTTTTTGGTGTCCATGGCGGTGGGTTGGACCGGCATGACGGTCTGGTCCGGGTTCATTGCGAGCCGACACGTAGACTACTGGCGCACCAAAACTAACGAAAGCGTCCTGCGCGCCAAGATGTGGTATTTCACCCAGGAAATGAAACAGTCCCGCGAGTACCTGGACCGCGTGAAAGAAACCGAAATCGCCCTCCAAAATTTACTGCAGATGAAAACCCGCAAAGCCATCGTCGAATCCGACAAGGGGATGGGCGGACCGACCGCGATGGATCGCAGCATGCTTCTCGACATGGTGACGGGCCGCAAAGTATCGCTGCGAGTGGAAGATATGCAGAGCCAGTTGGCCGAAGTGAAACAGACCGGCAATGACGTCATCTCCAATTTCTCCGAAATTTCAAGCTACATCAAAGATCAGCGCGAACTCTTCCGCTCGACACCTTCCGGTTGGCCGGTGGGTGGACGCATCACTTCAGGGTACGGTCAGCGCCGTGACCCCTTCGAACAGGCCGAAGGGGAATTCCACCACGGTCTAGATATCGCAAACTCTTTAGGTACGCCTGTGAAGGCTACCGCGGATGGTATCGTGCAGTTGGCTTCTTGGCAGGGCGGTTACGGACGTCTTGTCTTAATTGAGCACGGCCGAGGCTTCCGCACCTATTACGGGCACAACTCCAAACTATTAGTCAAACCGCATGATCATGTGAAGCGTGGCGACGTTATTGCTCTTATGGGAACATCCGGTCACAGCACGGGCTACCACCTGCATTACGAAGTATCTCAAAACGGGCGCGTAGTCAATCCCATGAAGTACGTGAAAGCTCAAGAGGAATAGGAGGCCAAGGTGTTCGGAAACAAGAATGGTCCAGAGCGGGTTGAATCCCATTTAGAAACGGTGGTCGGCGCAGAATCCTCCTTTCAAGGCACGCTTCGTTCCAAAGGCTCCGTACGCATCGATGGAAAAATTGAAGGCGGCGTCTCGGCTGAAGGGGTCATCATCGGCGAACGCGGCGAAGTCCAAGGCGATATCTCCGCGCGCACCGTGGTGGTCGGCGGAAAAGTCACCGGCAACATTCACTCCACAGAATCTCTTGAGCTCCTGACCAAATCTCAAGTCTTTGGCGATTTGCATGCTCCTCAGCTTCTGATCGCCGAAGGCGCGATCTTCGAAGGCAGCTGCCTCATGGCTTCCGAAAAATCAAAAGTCATCGAAGTCAACGTCAAAGCCTAACCCTTTTCTCTCCAAGTTCGAGCTTCCTCTTATTTAAGAGTTGCCTTCCTGAGTCCGCTTTTCTAAAATAGCCCCCAGACACCAGCTCAAGGAGAGCTCGAGCTGGTTTTTCTATGCCTGCCTGCCGAAGGTAGGACCAAATGAGGATTCTTCCCATATGAATTTCCTTCGAAAGTATCAAGTTCACATCTTGGCCGGCTTGCTGGCTTTCTTCCTGATTTATATTGCCTTAGGATTCGGGACGAGTTTCTTCGTCAAGGGATCGCCGAACGATTCGATCGTCGATGTGGATGGCGAAAAAGTTCCACTGCACACCTATTGGAGCCATTATTACCGCGGTCTTGATCAGTCCAAACCATTGGATGAAGCCGGACGCAACCAAAAGCGCGATGAAACGATTCGAGATCTTGTTCAGTCTGTTGTTTTCAAGCGCGAGATCGATCGATTCGGAATTCGGATCCCCGACCAGCAAGTCGCGGTCAGCTTGACTCAAATACCTAATTTCCGCGGTAAGAGTGGTTTTGATCCGCAAATTTATATGCAGGTTCTTCAGAATCAACTGCGCACAACACCTCAGGAGTTTGAGGAAGAACAGCGCATGTCGATCGGATTTTTTAAATTGCGTTGGCTCATTCAATCCTCGATTAAAGTCACTGACAAAGAACTTGAATTGAGCGGCAGCTATCCCGAATTTGCAAAAACCAATCAGATCGAAGAGACCGAAGTGCGCGATGAGAAAACGGGTAAGGTGACGGGCCACACTCAGCGTCATCGCACCGAAAGCAAGATTCGCGAACTGGCTCGCAAGAAACTATGGGATGAAAAAACACTCTTCAGCTTCAATCAATGGCTTACGCAAATTGGGCAGAAGCTTCGCGTGAAGACTCATCTTGACGTGCTTGACGCCGGAGGTCAGCGCTAAATGTCAACGCTCGTCGTTGTCGGTGTTCAATGGGGCGATGAAGGCAAAGGAAAGATTGTCCATTTGCTCGGAAAGACGGCGGACGCCGTGGTTCGCTATCAAGGCGGCAATAACGCGGGCCATACCGTCATCTTCGACGGCAAACATTTTGTACTTCACTTGATCCCTTCGGGTATTCTCGAGCCGGGCAAGAAGTGTTTAATTGGCAACGGCGTCGTCGTGGATCCCGAAGCGCTCGAGGAAGAAATCAAATTTTTAGAGAAGCGCAAAGTGCGCGTGAAGGGCCGCTTGTTCATTTCAGACGCCGCCCATGTGATTCTTTCCTATCACCGCAATTTGGATTGCCTACACGAAGACCGCGCGGGGGTGGGGAAAATCGGCACCACGCGCCGAGGAATTGGTCCTGCCTATTCCGACAAAGTGGGGCGTGTGGGAATTCGGATCGCCGATTATTTGAATCCGGAGATTTTTCTGCCGCTGTTGGAAAGCAATCTTCGCGAAAAAGCGCCGCTCCTTAAACAGTTCGGATCCGTCGATCAACTTCGCCGGAGCGTGCTCAAGCGCTACACCCATCTCCGAAAATATTTAGTCCCCTACGTCGTCAACGGGCCGCTGTTCGTGTCCAAGGCAATCGAGGCGAAGAAGAAAGTGCTGTTCGAAAGCGCGCAGGGCACGATGCTCGACGTCGACTTTGGTACGTATCCTTTTGTGACTTCTTCCAACCCCGTGGCCGGCGGCGTATGCATCGGCAGCGGTCTTGCCCCCACGCAGATCGATGACGTGCTGGGCGTTGTGAAAGCCTACACCACGCGCGTCGGAGAAGGCCCATTTCCGACGGAGCTGAAGGAAGAGCTTGGCGAAA
>JAYWEN010000311.1:0-3024 GCA_043779245.1 Elusimicrobiota bacterium
GCTACGCCAATCGGCGCCCCATTCCAGCTGGTAGTAGCGTTTCACGACAAACACAAGCTGCCGAATCGTTTGAGGAAGATTGCGCAGCCAAAGGTTGTACTCATCGGTATATTCCGGGGAGGCCGTCATCAAACGGACCACAGAGCCGAGCGACCGCTCCGGGCTTAAGATGGGGCGGCGCGAACGATCATTCGCCGCTTGATTTTTGTACACCGCAGAAAAATCTTTCTTAAAAATCTCTTCGACCTGGTCAAAATCCTTCTTGAAGTCTTTCACGTAGATCGATCCGGTCTGCAGCACGTTGGCTATCGACTTGGAAATTTCCGACTTTCCGCCGCCGGAGACGGTGCAGGGTTTATGACAGAGTGTCCCCTCGGCGCGCGAGGCCACGAGCCGCCACACGGGTCCGCCCAACTGCTTCTGCATACGAATTTTATAGCCCGAGGGGAGAACAAAAATATTTTCCGAGCTTAGTGGGATCTGATGTGTTTGTCCATTCTTTTGCCATTTCACGAGGCCGGCTTGAACACTAAAGGAGGCGTTTTCAGGAACGTAAAAAATATCGGGAAAGGTTTTGTCGATCGCATAGCCTTGGGGTTGAACGTCCACACGATTGGCCAAGAGCTTAATGCCTTCTTCAAAAGGCACCTGCTTTATCATCACACTCTTGTCAGAGTTGAATTCATTGCCCAGGATGTAGCTGGGGAAGGCGATCGCCCCACCCGAATGTTCCTCTTCGGCCAAGCCGAATAAGTTGGCCGAATAGCTGATCTGAGTTTTCACTTCTTTTTTACAGTAGCCAAAATAGTTGTCGGCAATGAGCGTGACCATCACGCCGCGACTGTCTCGGCAGGCCACCTTGAAGGCGCCGCCGCCATTGTAGAGTTCGTTTTCATCTTTCCAGCACATGCCATCCCGCCGCTGTCGGTCGCTCGCTTGATTCCAATCCGGTAGGCCTAGCGCTCTCTTCTTAAGTCCGACAAGATGGGGGGCGAGGATCACGCAGCCGGTATGTCCCGTCCAATGTTCCACGTCGAGCGAGGCATCATTTTCAGGGGCATACGGATCACCGCCATTTCCGAAGATACCTTCGACGAAGTCCAAATCACTAATCAGGCTCGCGGGCGTGAACAAGCGAATCTCCATAGTCTTGGTTGAATCATTTCGGGTGGCAGGGCACACGAGCGGTCGCATTAATAAGGAGACGAATACGTGAGCCTTCTCTGTCAGGTCCGCCGTGAAGGGAAGCGTCAAGGTGTCGACAGGCGGCTTAAGGGCCTCGGCAAGCAGGCGCGAAAACGTCGCCTTCGGAACGATCGCCTTATCATCGGGGGCTGGGAAACCGCCATCGACAATGTGAAAAAGGCCTTTGGTGGTTCGGCGATCACTTTTGGGATTGTGCAGAACGCCTTGGGGAATGCGATACGACTTTATGTACTCCGACATGAAGCAGTCGGATCTCACCGGCAAAGACATAATGCGAGCCAACCCCGGCTTATCAAGAATGAAAGTATCTACCGGAAGCTTCGGCGCTCCTTGAGGGAGGATATCTTTTAAGTACGCATCCAGAAACGATTGAATACGAAGATCCACCGGCGACAAGCTGCGTCCAGGTGTTGCGGCCTTTGGCTTTCGCCCCTCGGCTGTGGGCTCGCCTAAAGCGGCTAGCTTGGCATCTATATAACGAGCGATTTCTGGGTCCAGCTCTTGCATTAAAAATGTCTCCAGGTGAACGTGGCGGGATCTACATTGATCCGAAGTGCCACCATTTTATAAAGAAATTGGTCCTTTGTGGCATCCTCTCGTGAGGACTCTGGGGGGAGATTTCTAGCCTCACGCTCCGCCAAAGTAAACCAAGGATTCCGTTTAGGCAGGAATTGCAATCAGCAAAAGATGCGTTATATTACTTCTTGAATTCACACCGTTCGAAAGAAACACCAGGATTGGTTTAGTCACCTGAATTCGATTGGATGTATTTCTGTGAAGTGGGGTCCCAGAAAACCGTAATGGCTTGTTTGTCCGAACGGATGGAACCAATTTCTAGACTCTTGTCCATGCCACCTGCTTGTACGTATGGAAGTGGCCTATCCTTCAGCGCTATGGAATAGACGATATGCCATTCTTTTTGGCTCTTTGTGGCGATGATAAAGAATGTGCTCAGAGGTGGGCTCACTTTAACAGCAGTCATTGCCAAATCGGGTATCCCATCGCCGTTTAAATCGTCAAAATATACGCTTTTTGACCATGGAGTTCCTGTTCCCCAACCAAAATCAAGCGGCCTTTTAACACAGCCGAAAGTACCTATTCAACTTGTCCCCGATTTAGAGTTTGTACCTCTTGAGATCGAAGAATAGACGGTCGAAGCGAACACCCCAAAATCGTAACGATCTACGACATCAAGCGTCTCGATAGACCATCGGTATTCACATTCATTCTCAGGAGTTTCGGGGCGATTCCACGACCATGCGAGACTTTTAGGCAAAGGAAAAATAAATCGCGCTTCAGAAGACGACACCGTTGCTGTATATAACTCTTGAGATTTTTTTTCTGCACACGTGAGCGTTTGGCAATACAACAGGAATGCCCCCACTGATACGATCCAGAGTTTTGATTTAGTCACTTGAGTTAGACTCTATTCGGCCGACATTCCTTTGCAAGGATTACGTTTTTAAGCGGGAATTGCAAGCGGGGAATGAGCGTCCGTGAATATTTTCCTCACTTTGGCGTCTAACCTTATGACGGGCGCACTGCTGTGCGCCCCTACAATTCCTATGGAACCTATTTACCCTTATCGTCAATCCACTCGTCTTCAACCTTTTGACTATGGGCAGATGGCTTGTTATTTCATTTCTTTGGTCACTCTGGATCGGCGGCCTATCCTGGGACGTATTATGAATGGAATGGTGCAATTATCTGAATATGGCAAGGTTGTTCAAGAAGAATGGTTACGAACTCCACTGATAAGACCGAGTGTTCAAATTGATGAATGGATCGTCATGCCAGATCATTTCCATGCCATTTTGT
>JAYWEN010000312.1:0-4838 GCA_043779245.1 Elusimicrobiota bacterium
GTCCACGATGTTTGGCGCGCACGACCGCGAGAGGCCCGCCCCAACTCTGTCCGGGGTCGAGCTTATGCAGTTTTTCCTTTAAAAGGTCAGGATTGTACACCTCACCACTCGCGCCAGCTGAAAAAAGCACCTGAAGTCCGGTGAAATAAAGCGTCGCCGTCCCATTATTCTTAAGGGAGGCACGCAGCACCGTCGGCTGTTCCATGACAACACCGATGTCGTACTGATCGAGAGAGGCTTTGAGAGTGGCGTTAAGATCAGAGGAAAACAAAGAGACCGGAATCAAAAGTAGGAAAAGAATTCCGGCCCGTTTACACACCCTCTCACTATATCACGGCGCCACTCGGTGAAAACCCTGCCACTGATACTCCGCTATCGAATTGAAAGCCACAATCGAAGACAACACGTCCTCCGACGGTTTGGGACTTATCGAGGCAATCCCGTACAAAAGAAGGGACAATACCACACCACCCCCCAGAACCTCCAACGGTTTCTCCCACCACGAATGAAGCAACGGCCGCTGATGCTGATGCTGACTCCAATACGTTAGGCTGCTCATGGCACTCCTCCTGATCTCTCTACGGCGCACCTGAAGCTCACCTACACTGTAGCGCGAAAGGTGAAAATAAAAAATCAGGGAGGGTCCTTTTTTTGTATCGGGGAAAATCCTAGAGCGAGATGTAAAGACTAATTAGCCAATTCGCCTTTCACCCATTCAAACGCATGCTGGGCGAGTTCGCTGGCATTCTCCAGTTGCAGCTTGGCTTTGAGGTGTTCCCTGTAGGTTTCGACAGTCTTGATGCTCAGGTGCAGCTGATCGGCGATTTGCCGCGTACCTTGTCCTCTTCCCATCCGCTCAAAGACTTCCAACTCCCGATCGCTCAAGAGACTAACGGAAGACGTGTTTCGCTTGCGGCCCTTCTGAGTAAATTCCTGAACAAGACGGTTCGACATCGTTTCGCTTAAATACACCTCCCCGCGCAAGACCTGACGGATCGCCCCAATGACGGTCTCTGGATCCTCTTGTTTCATCAGATACCCGTTAGCACCCGCCCGCAACGCGCGTTCGGCGTAAAGTGATTCTTTATGCATGGAGAGCACAAGAATTCGTATCGCTACAAAACGACTGCGCAAAGCTTTGATAAGTTCAAGGCCACTTGTCTCTCGCAGCGTCAAATCCACAATCGCCAAATCCGGTTTGAGTGCCGAGGTGAGCCGCAGCGCTTCTGCGGCGTCGGCGGCTTGCCCGCATACGGATAAATCTTTTTCTTGATTAATCATGCGCGACAAGCCTTCCCGCAAGATGGGATGATCGTCAACGATAAGAATGCGCGAAATCGCGCGTAGATTAGGCGCCTTTGTTTTCATGCGTATCGCAAAATTCGCAGGTGATGAGCGTGCCGCCGTCGGCCACATGCTCGAATAAGAGCGTAGCGCCGATTTTGTCCGCCCGAGAGCTCATAATACGCCTTCCCATTCCCCGCCGCGAGGAGGGTTGGGGTATGGAGAGGCTGTCATTCTTAATAATGAGCGTAAAACGTTCTTCAGCCGCTGTCAGCCACAACACAATGTTTTTTGCTTTACCGTGCTTGATTCCGTTCGTGAGCGCCTCTTGCGCGATGCGATACACATTGAGCGCCACATCCGCGTTATGAATGACGATTTCCTTTTCGCACAGGAACCGGCACGAGACTCGGTAGAGACGCGAGGTGTGAGAGGCCAACTCCTCAAGCGCCGAGGTAAGACCTTCGGCTTCCAGACGAACGGGGAACATGCCTTTGGCGATGGTGTCGGCTTCCATGAGCGCTTGGCTCACCAACAGCTGGATCTCGGACACATCCGCGGACTCCGGGGCTGAACGTGAGGAGAGCTTTCCTACAAGAACATTGCACATGTATTTAATTCCAGTAAGAATTTGGCAGACACCATCGTGGAGGTCCTGGCCAAGGCGCTTTTTTTCGTCTCCCGTCACATCAAGGAGATCTTTTTCCATTTGCTTGAACCGCGTGACGTTACGCACTACCACGATACACCCTTCAGGCGTATGGTTAGGCCCTAAGAGCGGACGGGCGCTGATGAGTAATCGAACCTCCTCAAGTCCCTGTCCGGGTCGATAGGCGGTCTCAAGCCCATCGATTATTTTTCCCTGGAGGGCTTCCATGACTGGAAATATATCGACTGAAACCAGCGGTTGCATCATGCGCTCTGCGGCTTGGTTAATGAGCGCGACATGGCCTTCGCGATCAAAAACAATGACGCCTTCGTCGAGCGTTGATAGAAGTGTATGCAGGAGGAGAGTGTCGTTAGCAAACGCGACGGGTACGGGAAGATCAAGCACTTCGTGGGAACTGTCTTGCGTCACGGAAAGGACCCCTCCCTTCACATCACGATACGGCATCCAACCACATGAATTATACTCGAATTATGGAGCGCTCCGGCTACGCGGACCTTCTTTGAGTGTGATATTACTGTCCCGTAACAATCCCGCCATAGGCGCTTAATGCTGTCCACGGCGTTTTGCCCATTCTTTTCCCCAAATTCGTAAGCCGTGATCGTCCCAAGCTCTTGATAGGGATGCCTCATTGGGATCAGACCTCAGCAACCTTAATTTGTAATAAAGGTTCCCAAAAACGAGCTCACGATCGCGATGATGATGCTGAACCCCATCGACCACCAGATGTTGTCCACATGAAAACCTGAAACGAGCTTAGCGGTCAGAAGGATCATCAAGGCATTAATGACGAGCAGAAAAATCCCGAGCGTCAAAATGGTAATCGGAATGGTCAAAAGAACCAGCAGCGGTCGGAGGAAAGTGTTAATGAGGCCCAAAACAATCGATACGACAATAGCCGTGGTGACATTATCGACTTTCACACCTTTTAAAAGATAGGAACCCGTCAGGATCGCCAGCGTGTTCACAAGCAAATGCAGTACAAGATTCATAATCCCCCCCTTTTAATTTAATCGACTAAGCCCTACTAGCGTACATAAACTTAATTACGTTTTAGGCGGGAATTGCCAGCTCGGGCATGAAATCCTCAATGGATTTGGTCTTGAAACAATACCCTTCTACATATACATGTCGGCAAGGTTTCTATGGCCAAAATACTCGTGGTCGATGACGACAAGAACATTGTGGAAGTGCTGCGGTTGCTGCTCACCCGGCATGGCTACGCCGTCTGTGCGGCTTATAACGGGAAAGAGGCGCTGGCGATGGCCCGGCAAGAAAATCCTGACCTCATTATTCTCGACGTCATGATGCCTGAGCCGGACGGACTCACCGTGAGCGGCATCCTCTTTCAAGATCCTGTCATGCGGCTCATCCCCGTGCTCATCTTAAGCGCCAAGAAAGCCAACAACCCTTTTGAACTAGTCCCCAATATCCGACTGTATATGGAAAAACCCTTCGATCCGATCACGATGCTTAAAACCATCGAAAAACTTCTGCGAAATTAGTGACAGGCAGGAATGTTTAAGAAGGGAAAAAGATAGAGCCACCCAGAATTTGTTGAACATATCGCAACGCGATGGTCCACCAATGGGTTTTGGGAGGCGGCGAATGAATTTGGCCGGGGATTCGTGTCTGAACAGTCACATCGGCGGTGGCGGTTCGAGAACTGGCTTGCACCTCCACCCGAGGCATTGGCATATCAGCCGACACGAAGAATGGCTGGATCACACTAAAGCATCCGATGGCTGATAACAGCCATAATACCTTCATCCCGTCATTTTACCAAGATCGGGCACAACAAATTCAGTGACGTTTATAGACCAGAGACGCAAGTGAGAGAAAGCCTGAGTGCTTAGTGCTCGGCTGTGCTTAACACCGATCGGAACTGTCTGTCATCCATAGATTTTAATATTCCTGCCTCAGTCAATTCGTAATGGTTATTTATTTACCGCGTTTCACGCACAGGACTCGGCGTAGCATATCGTCGGAACTACATTTGTAGTGCCCGCGCGGCGTGGCGGCGGACCAATCGACATTAGTCATGCCTCTTTGCACATTGGAAACGGTGACTTCGTCGGGAGCTACATTTCCTATATACCGAGCGGTCTCCCTGCGCAAATTTACATCCGTATTGGCACAAGCTGTGCCAAGCAACCCCACCGCCGCAATCAAACACATCTCAAGTTTCATTTTTAATCTCCTCGAAGTAGAATCTGCTTTTTTGTGTCAGATGTTTTCAAATATAGCGAAGAACAATCCCCACAAGCAAAGTAACGAGCAGCGACCCAGCCAGCGGCCGAAGATAAGGAAAAATCGGCCCTTGCGCCCCGAAAACAATGAACACGAAACCCGCGACAGAAAAAAACAATGAGATACCGAGAAATCCTACCGAAACGTTTATTAAGCATGGGACAGGATTACGTTTTTCGGCGGGAATTGCAAGCGAGGAATCATACTTGCTGCGGCACCAAATCCTTAAAATACCTCGCTTCTAGTGACAGGAGACTGTGTCATAACGCCGTCATCCCCGCGGATTGTTAGCGCCCGGACACTCTTCGAGTGTCTGGGCAGCCCGTTGGCTGTTCGGGCGGGGATCCACGGATGTGTTAGTGTCCTTTGTTTCATAAAATCTGAGGGTCGTTATTTTTGAACGAAGGAGCTCCAATGGCCTACCTGCGCGGCGAACGACAGCAAACGAATCTGTTTCCATCGAGTCTGGAAGGGGCCTTTTACGAAGGATAAATTTCGCTATGAGCCTGAGCGGGATTGTTACGTGTGTCCCATCGGTGAAACGCTCACATATCGTTCGACAAGCAAACAATCACAGCACCGGATTTACGGCATCACCGAGGCCAAGATTTGCCGGAGCTGCGTTCATAAAACGGCA
>JAYWEN010000313.1:0-4380 GCA_043779245.1 Elusimicrobiota bacterium
CCGCCAGAGCCTGGGCGAAATTCTGCAAGTTTTGAGCATTTCCCTTTTCGAGAAAATCGAGCTTTCTCAACTGTTTTCAGAATCCGCCTGCACGAATCAGGACCCCTCGTCGCCAAAACAGTTGAGCTTCAACGATATTTAACCGGACAGTAGTGTCTTGTTGGTGTATTGCTTGATGGTGGTTTTGAGCTACCGAGCCATCCCGCTAGGCCATTCTGGCGAGTTTGTCGATGATAAACCCAACCCCACTTCGTGCCTTGAGTCCGCCGTATCTCCACCCATCTTAGTGCCCGGTTTCTTCGATACGAAGAAACCGTCCTGGCGTGCAAGACTTGCAGAAGCGCGCGCGGCCGAGCTCTCACCTGGCGTTGAAAAGCCTCACCCAATGATTTCCGAGGGTTCAGACTGGACCCGAATTCCGGATGATCTTAACTTGGTTGGGCTCGGCCATCTGACGGCGCTCCAACGCGATCCCAGTCATCACATTTGGGAGAAGCTGTTCGCACGGCTTTCAACTCAAGCCAGATCCCTACATCAAGACATGGCTCCCAAACTTGCGAGCAAAGTCATCGAAAATCTTTTCAAAAACAAAACCGTAAAAGATAATCCAGAAGTAAAACTGACCTCTTATGCCAATCGAGCGCTGGAAAATGTTTATTCGGCACTCTCGCTCAGGAACAGAGATGATGTTTGACCATAAAGAGGACCCGAACTGGCGTTAGGTAAATTTCACGCGAATTCTAAGAACCCCGAAGAGCTCGCCATACGGAAAGAACTTCTACAAAAAGCGCTGGTGGCCCTTAGAAAAATAAAACCACTCTATCGGATTCCTCTTATCCTCGCTGAAATCGAAGATAAGGAATATTCTGAGATTGCTAAGATCTTGCGTATCAATGCGAACACCGTCAGAACGCGTATCAAACGAGCTCGCGCAATATTGTTTAAAAATTTTATGAAACAAGAACGTCAGGAGAATATCGCCAAAACGTTAGGAAGAATATTGAATTCCGCGTCTTAGCGGTGTCTGTGGCTTTGAAACGGTATTCATGTCATCTGCTTTCAACGTGTTATGCAGCCCTTGCAACTCGAGCGAGTTGGTCCGAAGGTCTTTCGTTTTCTTTGTATCTCGTGACACCATTAGGGCTTATATACGTCACCATCCCAGCCTTGCGGTACGCGTTATTCAATCTGGACATCCAATCGTAGCGACTAATGATCGGCACACCGCCTTGACGTGTTGACCCATCTGCCCTGAAATAATCCGCGAGCGGCCAGTTGGATGTTGCCCACTTACGAACCAACCAAACTTGTATTTTGCCGTCGCCTTCGAAGTATTCCCCCTGAAGCGCGTCTGAGTCATAGAGCCTCGCCATTTGCTGAAGCCAAGCATCCATGTCTTGTGTCGTATCAAATTGAACAGGAGAAAAATTGAATTTTGAGTGAAAGAGGCGGATGACGCCTTCTCGATCAACGAGTTGCTTTCCATTTTCAAACCTTAAGAAATAGACGTGATTTTCGGACTCCATTTTCTCAAGAACATTTTCAAGAGGCCAACCTTCTAGTAGTCGCTGGACACTTTTTCGGACCGCCGATGTCTTATCTGGCTGAGAAATTCTATTTCCATTGGAAGGATATCCCCAAATGAACGAGTCGAAAATTTCGATCAACTCCAGCGGATCAGCCAGCGTCGCCAAGCGGTGAGAAAGTACGGATCGTTCTTGTAGAGTCTTAAGTCTGTGAGCGTCCGAAGCTTCCGAGAGTCCCCTCTGATGGACTAAGGCCGTCGGATAGTGTATTAGGGAAAATGCAGCGGCAGCCGTGAGGACTGGCGCCGAGGTCAAAAGAGGGGCCCTCATAACTGCGGCAAATTTATTTCGGAGGTCCTCTTCAGTATGCATGCCCATCGTCGGCTCATAGGCAATCGAAAGCCTGACGCCTGTCGCGGCTGCCCAAAAGTCGCGTAAAAAATTCCAAAGAATCGGAGAGTTTTCACCCTCCATCCGCGCAATCGCCATGACCGCCTCGAGTTTAAATTGCTGATCTTCATTGGGATCCCGAAGAAGTTTTGATAGGTAGGCAAGGATCTCCGGACTGGGATAGCGTCGAACATTCAAAAGGTTGCGTATCTGGCCTGCCACATTTGATGTCTCCCGATGCACCAAGGAAATCACATTCGATAAAAAGGGATTCTTGATCCGTTGACTCAAACGCAAGCGATGGCGCACCCACGGATGGACTCGATATCGCCCTAAGGCTGAAAGAGCTTTTGCGCGGAGCCAATTGGGACTCGTGGACTCAACTATATTTTCGAGAAAACCATCCTGGCGCATCAACGAAAGAATCTGAATAGCTGCGCCTTGTGTCTTTTTCGACCAGTTCGGATACAGGGCTGTGGATTCAGCATAAAAAACAATGATTTGCCAGAGCAACGGAATCACACCGACTTTGAGATAGCCTAGCCACCCAGCCAAACCCGCCAACACTTCGGGGAGAGTCATCGTTTGAACAAAATGCCGTGAATAATGAGTCCACACAAATTCCACAAAGGGGCGCTGATGCGCCAGGCTGTAAAGCTCACTCGCGGATCGCACTGGGCTGTGTAGCGTATCGGTGTCGGGCTGTCCAAAGTAAGTAAAGATGACCGCTGCTCCAAGCAAGAGTGACGCGCTCTTTACCATCCAGATCAGACGGCGTGCGTTACGTCGTTCCGCACTCTCAAGATCGGAGACCAGCTTATAGCGGACCACGCCTAGTGTGACCAAACCAAAAACCATCGCAAGGCTCCCGGGTCGTGATCTCATGACAAATTCCATAAGACCCTCAAACATATGGCCCGAATGCCGGATCATGAGTCCCGGCAAGTAATCCGTGAGTTGGAAGCCATAAACAATATTCATTAAAACCAATGTCAAAACCAACTGAACGAATGGGTTTTGGAGGGACATGCGAAACCATCTCATTGACCGAGAGTGCAGGTGTGAGTTCAAAGGCGAGCCCGTGGGATGCAATCCCATCGCTGTGTCCACCGCTAACTTTCTTTGCTCTTCGACCAATCGCTCGTCCGAAGGGTTCAAATCCACAATTCGCTGCCAAATTCTAAGCGCTCGCTCCGCATGTCGCAGTCTTTGAAGCGGCTGAGAGTCGAACGGAAGTTGGTCTTTTGACGCTGTTTCGCCATGGAAGTTATGGCCTAGCCGGCGAACTCTTTTTTCTAAAGCAGCCAATACGTCTTCTTGCGTTAAGGTATTGGACTGAGTCAAGAAGTCTGCTTCATTGACCGCCAACAACACCTCTTCCAATTGAGAAAACTTTTCTAAAGAGTCCGACACAGCGATGATGGCCATCCCATATCTTTTAAAACTTTCGAAAAATAATGTTGGAGAACGATGAAGAAGGGTCAATTCCACATAAATTCCTAATGCGCGAATCATTGACCAGGAATATTTAGCCGCGTTGGAAGAGGATTCAAGCAGCGTTTTCAAGTGATCGCGTTTGAAGGTCCCTATCAAACCTGGCAAGCTGATCAAGGGGGAGATGGCTTCTAGTACATTGGGAAGAGAGGAAGGCCTCATGAGTAAATAGAGAGATCCGAAGCTAACAAGCCAATTCCTAAGAAAGCTCGAAGAGCTTGCGCGGGATGCCAAAGCCTGGGCATTAAACAGCGGAGAAGAATGTGCGATTTGGGTTGAAAATTCCATCGAATACGCCCGGATGGGAGAAAAGACAATGCTTAGAGCCAACAGGAGACTTAGAATCCGTTTCCAGAAGATTCGCATACATTTGAGGATAAAAAATGATTGTTACAAACAGGTGAACTGTTGGGTACAAAATTTGATGACAATAGGACCCACGAAAAAAGGGCGTTACTTAGCTCCTTTAACGTTCAGAAGGTATGTTGGTTTGAAAAATTATTCGGCTGTTTTTTTGGCGCGGAGATCGATGAAGGGGGTTCCGCCGCTCGTGACTTGCGGCATGGCGCCATTCCATTTTTCGATGGCCTTGTACTGCACGAGGTTTGGGGTGAGCGATTGTTCTAAGAGATGGTTTCCTTCGGCTTGGGCTTTGGCTTTGACAAGGCTTGACTGAGCCTCGCCTTGCGCTTGCGCGACGGCCGCTTTAGCCAAGGTGGATTGTTTTTGCAGTTCATATTCCGCCTGCTGGGCCTGTTGCTGAGCGGCCATTTTCTGTTGCATCTGCGCTTCGATGGCCTCCGGAAGATGGCTCGCCCCGAGATTTACTTTATCCAACTGAAATCCTCGCTTGACTAGTTCCGTGGCCAGCACCCCTTGAATGCCGTCTTGCAGAATGGCTCTCTGGGACGAAATCAGATCCGAAAGCGATGTTTGACCCGCGGCATTTTGCGCGGCCGTAATAATTGTG
>JAYWEN010000314.1:0-2325 GCA_043779245.1 Elusimicrobiota bacterium
CCTCTCACCTGTGCCCGTCAATGAAATGCGGCCACGTGTGGATTGGATCACCTACAACGAGCCTGAAGCGCACTTGGACACACTCGTCCAGGTTCTCAAATCGTTGCCAGATCTCCCGGCTAATCCTTTGATCGGAGGGCTGACATTTAAAGATGACACCACCTTGCGGCGATTAAAAGAACAAGGATTTACCCATCAATGGCGGCTGGATACGGCTAAAGACCTTGGCCTGTCTGACCCAAAAGCAGGACTCGAATCCATTCAATCAGCGTTAACACGCAAAATAGGAAGAGTCATCGCTGACAACCGGGGACGATGCGATCTCTTGATTGTCCGCCATATCATTGAACATGCCTATAATTTCCATGAGTTTCTTGCGGGACTCAAAGAATTGATTATGCCTGGCGGCTACATCATTTTGGAAGCGCCGGATTGTGAGCGCGTATTCGAAAAACAGATCTACAGCACTCTCTGGGAAGAGCACGTGACGTACTTTACTCCTGAAACCTTTGCTCGCGCGTTTGATCACGCGGGGCTTGCCCTTCGCCGAAAGGAACTCTATCCCTATCCGCTAGAGAACTCACTTGTGGCGATCCTTCAAGCGGACAAACATCTTGCCCCAAAAGAAATAGAGTCCTCTCTGGCCAAACAAGAACGTCACCGTTTTGCCGCGTTTGCCGAAGCTCTACCCGCCAAACGCCAAGCCATTGCCGATTTTATTTCGAATTGGAAAAAGTCTAAAGGACCGGTCGCGATGCTGGGCGCTGGGCATCAAAGCATCATGTACATCAATCTCATGGGTCTTGCCGGGGAGATGGCTTGCGTGATCGATGACAATCCTCATAAGCAAAAGCAGTTTATGCCTGGGTCTCGCCTTCCCATCCTGGGATCAGGCGCTTTGAAAGAACTCGGCGTCACGCTCTGTCTGAGCAGCATCAACCCCGGCAATGAAAACGGCTGGCTCGCCAAAAATAAGGACTTCACCACCCAAGGCACCTACGCGTCCATATTCCCAGATAACACCTACGCCCTCCCACTCTAATTTGATACTTTATCTCCGGATATGCGCCTAGAAAAAAAGAATTCAGAGGTTCTGATCGCGCGGGATAGCATCGTACGATTGACGGCAAACGATCTCCAATCGCTCAAAGCCTCGGCCGCGCAGAACGAGCGCCAACGTATCCGTTTATGTACCCATCAGGACGTGAACGATAAGCTTCATGAAATGTTCATCGTTCTCACCAAATCAACATACATCCGGCCGCATAAACATTTGGAGAAAATCGAGTCCTATCACGTGATCGAGGGAGAAGCCGATCTCGTGCTTTTTGAGGACCATGGCGCTATTGTGGACGTAATTCGCTTGGGCGATTACGCGTCTAAGAAAGCGTTTTATTTTCGAGTGGCTGATCCTCGGCATCATATGCTCATCATACGCTCCGGCACGTTCATCTTCCATGAAACGACGACCGGACCCTTAAATCCAGCCGAAACCCTTTTCCCAGACTGGTCGCCCTCTTTAGATGACAAAATCGCCGGCGATCAATTTGTGAAAACACAAACGAAAGCCATCGACGCCTTTTTAGCGCGAGGTCACCATGGATAATCAAACGGTACACAGCGTCATTGTCGGGGGAACAAGGGGAATGGGGCGTGCTCTGGTCGCGCATCTGGCCAAAAAAGGTCACACGGTTTCGGTCATCGGAGGACACGCACCCTCCCAATCCGATGCGGACTTAGGGATTGCAAGGTATTGGAAAGCCAATCTTGAGAAACCAAACACTTTTGCAAAAATCGTAGAACAGATTGTTCGCCATAATGGACGCATCACCAATTTGGTTTTTTTCCAACGCTACCGCGGATCAGGCGATAGTTGGACGGGAGAAATCGCAACCACACTGACGGCCACAAAAACTCTCATTGATTTGGCACGAACCAAATTTGAGGCCCGCGGCGGATCGATCGTTGCGGTCAGTTCATTGGCCGGGAAATACATCGCCAAAGAACAACCGCTCAGTTATCACGTCGGGAAAGCGGGACTAAACCAACTGATTACCTATTATGCAGTCGCCCTAGGCCCGCACGGCATACGCGTCAATAGTGTGTCTCCCGGAACCGTCATCAAGGAAGAATCTCGTGAGTTCTATGAATCACACCCCAGTATTCTTGCGCTGTACAAGAAGATTACGCCTCTGGGACGCTTAGCGACCTCGCAGGACGTGGCTCAGGCGATTTCGTATCTTTGCGATGCTCGATCATCCTTTATTACAGGCCAGAACTTAGTTGTCGATGGGGGGCTATCCCTCGTTCTCCAGGATGCCTTAG
>JAYWEN010000315.1:0-4718 GCA_043779245.1 Elusimicrobiota bacterium
GTCATGACGGCTTGGCCGATGCATTGGACGGCTGTTCTGCAGGTGCATCCCGGGTGGACACCAATGAAGTTCAACACCGCACTCGGCTTCTTTTTAAGCGGTGTCGCTCTAACCCTTCTCGATCTTAAGAAGCCTCGCCTCTCCGCCTGGTTGTCCGCCTTGACCTTCCTCATTGGCGCGGGAACTCTGGCTGAATATGTTCTCGGTCGACCCTTAAAAATCGATGAACTGCTCTTTCACCAATACATCGCCACCGAGTCTTCGTTTCCCGGACGCATGTCGCCGAACGCCGCCTTGGCGTTATCCTTCGCCGCGGTAACGCTTCTGTTTTTGGCACGTCCTAAAAAATTTAAGAATGAGGGCCTGTTTCTCGGCGTGCTCGGATCCTCTGTCTGCGCCCTCGGCATCGTCGCGGTCCTGGGCTACGCATTCGGGATCGCGGCCGCCTATGGCTGGGGACAGTACGCGCGAATGGCTGTTCATACCTCAGTCTGCTTCATGGTTCTTGGCGCGAGTCTCTGTGCCTCCGTTTGGGATCACCTCGAGGGGTCCGAGGAGCGGCAAACTCTGCTTGTTCCCACACTCGGGTTCATGGCCATAACGGTTCTCTCGCTGCTCACATGGCAGGCGCTCAATTTGAGAGAAAGCCAATTTATCAAACAGGATATGGCCTCCGTCTGCGAGCGGCTCAAAGGCGAGATGGAATCCCAAATCAATGGACAGATCCATGCGCTAAGCCGTATGGGCAATCGCTGGGAAGACCGGCGCGGAACTCCGCGTGCCGAGTGGGAACAGGATGCCCGGCGCTACATTCACGACTACAGCGTCTATCAAGCCATTTCGTGGGCGGACGAAAAGGGAATCATTCGGTGGATTCAGCCGACGCAAGGGTATGAAAAAGCAATCGGGATGAATATTCGTTTTGAAGAACGGCGCGCGGCGGCCGCCGATTTCTCGCAGCACAACCGAAAACCGGCGATCAGCCGGGCGGTGAAATTACTCTCGGGCGCGCAGGGATTTGCCGTCTATATTCCCCTCTTCTACAACAACACGTTTCACGGACACATCTGCGCCGGTTTGAGCTTTGACAAGTTCTTCTCGGTCATTTTGAACAAGCAATTGTTGCACCAAGTCACGCTGTACGACGGTCGGGATAAGGTCTATGCGAGCGGAACGTTGAACGACACGCCCTGGGATGGCCACGCGATCGCGCGCATCGGGGACGTGGACTGGACGCTTCACGTAACACCGACTCCTGAGCATTTGGACCGCCTGCATACGATGATCCCGGAAATAGCACTGATCACCGGAGTCTTGCTCGCACTATTGACTGGATTTATCTTGAGACTTTTCCTCAAAGCCCGCATCCTGTCGGTCTCTGAATTGCGCGCGACGGCCACGGCGCTCGATCGCACGACCGCGCTCTCCAAAGCCAATGAGGAATTACAGGAAGCGCAATCGGCTTCGCTCAACATGATGGAAGATCTCGAGAAGTCACGCGTGGCCGCGGATTCGGCGGCGGCCGCCAAGGCGGAGTTCTTAGCCAACATGAGCCACGAAATCCGCACGCCGCTAAACGCCGTCATTGGCATGACGACGCTCATGCTCGACACGATGCTCTCGGCCCAGCAGAAGGATTTTGCCGAGACGATTCGTTCTAGCGGAGACGCGCTCCTCACCCTGATCAATGACATTCTAGATTTCTCGAAGATCGAGGCGGGTAAGCTGGTGTTTGAAACGATGGACTTTGATTTGGGCACAACCGTCGAAGGCGCGATGGAGCTTCTGGCCGAGCGCTCGCAGACCAAGGGCATCGAACTGGTTTCCTTTATAGAGAAGGATGTCCCCACCCAGCTGCGCGGCGATCCGGGACGCTTGCGGCAGACGCTGCTCAACCTCGTGAGTAACGCGGTCAAATTTACCGACAAGGGCGAAGTAATGGTGAAGGTCACCTTGGAGAAAGATTCCGGAAAGAAGGCCTCGCTGCGTTTTTCGGTACGCGATACCGGCATCGGGCTTTCAGACGAAGCCGCCGCTAGGCTCTTTCAACCCTTTACTCAAGCGGATAGCTCGACGACACGGCGATTCGGCGGCACGGGGCTTGGCCTGGCCATTTCCAAGCGCTTGGCCGAGCACATGGGCGGCAACATCGGCGTCGACAGCGTCCCGGGCAAAGGCTCGACGTTTTATTTCACAGGAACATTCGACAAGCAGGAGGCGGGCAAAGAACCGTTGCCTGACTTGCCGAGGCCCAACTTAAAAGGGATCCGTACGCTGATTGTCGATGACAACGAAACCAATCGCACGATCGTCTCGCATTACGTTCAAGGCTGGGGCCTCGTCAGTGACACGTGCGCCGATGGCGCCCACGCACTGAAAGAGATGCGCGCCAAAGCAGCCGAAGGCAATCCCTACCAGCTCCTCGTCATTGATATGCAAATGCCCGAGATGAACGGGCTCAATCTAGCGACCGCCGTGCATGGTGAACCCTCGATGGGGACGCCGCACATTATTATGCTGACGTCGCTCGGGCGCTGGATTGGCAAAGACATTATGCAGGGTGCGGGACTCACGGCTTGTCTCACAAAACCTGTGAAGCAAGCTCAGCTCTTAAACGCGATAACCGAGGCCGTCAGCGGCCGGACTCCGGATATCGAAGTGGCGGCTATCGATAAGTACGCATGCGAAGGCAAGCACGGGCACATTCTTCTGGCCGAAGACAACATGGCCAATCAAAAAGTAGCGCAGCTCTTTTTAAAGAAAATGGGGTACCAGGCTGATGTTGTCTCCAACGGCCTGGAAGCGCTCGAAGCATTGAAGCGTATCCCTTACGACTTAATTTTGATGGATTGCCTGATGCCGGAGATGGATGGGTATCAAGCGACGGCCGAGATCAGGAGGCGGGAAAATGGCGGGCATCGCACGCCAATCATTGCCATGACAGCCAATGCGCTGCAGGGGGACCGGGACAAATGCCTTGCGGCGGGCATGGACGATTACGTCAGCAAACCCATTAATCCTCTCGAGCTAAAGAAAGCAATCGAGCATTGGCTTCCAGGCGCACACGTTGTCACTACCAAAGCGACAACTACAGAGGTCCCGACCCCCCTTATTAATGAACAACGTTTGCACCAGGTGTCTGATGGCGATGAGGAGGGGCTGCGTTACTTGGTTGGGATTTTCTGCGAGGAAACGAAAAAGGATTTGGCGAAGCTGCGGGTGGCCGTTGAATCTTCCACAGTGAACGATATTCACTTGCTATCGCATGGCGCCGCAGGGGCTTGCGAGACGTATGGAATTATTGCACTGGCTAGACCGTTTCGGGAGATGGAAGCCGAAGCCAAACAAGGGCGATGCGCAAAGGCGCTGGAACAGCTCTCAGTAGCGGATGGACTCTTTCAGCAAACACTGGCCGCGCTCAAACCTTGGCGCGCGCCCGACATCTCCGAAGGAAAAGCCGCGTAAGTCGTTAGCGAGCCGAAAAGCTCGTCCCGACCGACTCGCCGTTCACGAGACGCTTTAAAATTCCTTCTTTCTTACCCGAGGCAATCACCATCGCAACACCACGCGTGGTCGCGTATTTGGCGGCCGAGATTTTCGTCATCATGCCGCCTGTTCCGCCTTCGGTGCCTGGAGCGGCATGAGCAATGGATTCGATGGAGGAGGTAATGCGCTCCACGGCTGAAATGAGATCCGCGTCGCCTTCTTTCGGATGCTTGGTCATGAGGCCATCGACATCGGTGAGAAGAACGAGCAAATCGGCTTTTACCTTCACGGCAACAAATGCCGCCAGCGTGTCATTGTCGCCAACGCGAAATTCATCGACGCCAACCGTATCGTTTTCATTGATGATCGGAATGACGCGGGAAGTCATGAGCGTTTCAAGCGTGGCTTGGGCATTCTGCCGACGCTTTTTGTTTTCGAAATCTTCGCGGGTTAAAAGAATTTGAGCGACCGTCACTCCATAGCGTTTAAAACATTGGCGATAGGTTTCCATGAGCTTGGGCTGGCCGACGGCGGCCGCGGCCTGCTTCTTGGCGAGTTCTTGAGGGCGCTTCTTCCAACCGAGCTCACCCATGCCGGCGGCAATCGCACCGGAACTGACGAGAACCACCTGGACACCTGATTTTTGGATCTGGGAAAGTTCTTTGGCAAAGCGCGCCATGCGCGGAAGGTGTAGATGTCCTCCGTTGCGCGTTAAAAGGCTGGTTCCAATCTTAACGACTAAGCGCATAGATCCTACTGGCGGTGCGGCTTATAAGCTCGTTTGAAGGCTTTGTGCTTCTGGCCTTCATCATCGATCTCGTAAAAGAATTCAATGCTTCCGACGCGGACGGTGTCGCCATGCTCCACCCCTTGGCGAATGAGTTCTTTTTCCACGCCCATCTTTTTAAGAATATTTTGGAACCGTCGCGTTCCTTCATCTTGAGTGAAGTTCGTCATGGCGGCAAATCGTTCGGCCTTGGCCCCTTTCACGCGCCAACCGTCAGCTTCTTGCACCACTTCAAAATCGAGTTCCACCACGAATCGATGTGGCTCTCCCGAGACCTGTTCGGCTTCTATCTTTTCGGGTTTCGCCAGTTCTTCAGCGGCATACGCCAGAAGTGCGTCCAGACCGACGCCCGTGGCCGCGGAGATCGGAAACACTTTGACGCGTTTCAGTTTTTTCTTAAGCTCTTTGAGGGCGGCTTCGGCGCCGGTGGTATCCATTTTATTGG
>JAYWEN010000316.1:0-2804 GCA_043779245.1 Elusimicrobiota bacterium
TTAAAACCCAAGACCGAGCATGAAGCCAATGCCGCCTTGGCCGAGGGTGCCGTCGGGTTTAAAAAGCCCTTCGCGCGCGCCCGCGTTGGTAATGTCAAAGCGCCGTCCCATAAGCGCCGTCCGTTTGTATTCAGCTCCGATAAAAAACCGCTCAGTGAAATAAATATGAATTCCGACCGCGCCGCTGATGGCAAGCCCCGCATGTCCGTTGTCGACCAAGTCTCGAGACTCGATCGTGCCAGTATCACTCCAGGTCGTCCCATTAATAGGATGGCCCTTTAAATCCAAACGCGTGTAATGTCCCCCGAAACCGCCTTGAATATAAGGTCGAAAATGGCCACGGGGGAAACTGAGCCGGCCGATGAATTGCCCCAACGTGTCGCTCGCTGAAGAATCGGTTTGACGGTTGGTTAAAAGTTGATTGGACAGGTGACTGTCAAAACCCGCGTGCGAAATATCAAAACCCACGGAAACGCTGTCACTCGTGAAATAGAGAAATTGCCCGCCGATCAGTCCGCCGCCATCGGCAAACTTCTGCTCATCCTCGTTTACACCCGGTTGGCGATAGTGACCATCGACGGAAGCACCGCCACCATATATTTGAAACATTGTCATCCCTTTGGCGTAGTCCGCCCGCACCGAAGAGGCGCCAAAGCCTAGAAGCAGTCCGATCGAAACGGTTTGCATTAATTTATTCATAAATTGATTCTAAACGATCCTCGCTCGATGATTCAAGAAGTAAGTATAATAATCCCCATGAAAAACACCCATTTAGCTAAAACGTTGACCGCCAGTCTGCCAGGGACACCTCAGGACGTATTTGCCTACATCAGCAACCCCAATAATCTCTCCGCATGGCACAGCTCCTTTTGCCGCGCGGTCCGAGCAGAAAACACAGGCTATAGTGTTGAATCCCCGCGTGGGGCCGTCCCCGTTCGCTTTCTCCGGGATGATCACACGCTCGTACTGGATATTCTGGCCGAAGTCTCTGATGGCATCGAACTCGCCAGCGCGATCCGATTACTGTCCAATGGACAAGGCACTGAAATGGTATGGACCCTCGTAAAACCCGAAGGCCTTTCCGATTCCGTTTTCCACGAACAACTCCGCTGGGCAGGAAGCGCTCTCCACAACTTAAGGAAGCTGCCTAAGTCCGAAGCGAAAGCTCCTGCTGCTGCCGCCGTCATCTCTTCTGCCCCCGCTGACTCTTCTACTGCAGCAGCATCATCTGACGCGTTATCGGCACGCGCTGAAAAACCAGTGGATCCCGCGATCCCGCTCACAGGTAAAAAACTTTTT
This sequence comes from Elusimicrobiota bacterium, assembly GCA_043779245.1. Lineage (GTDB taxonomy): Bacteria > Elusimicrobiota > Elusimicrobia > 2-01-FULL-59-12 > 2-01-FULL-59-12 > JANLWZ01. The sequence continues at coordinate 1,300 of JAYWEN010000316.1, forward strand.
GTCGGCAATTTGTCTTATGACTGGCAGGATGAACAGCTTCGCACGCATTTTGCAGAACAAGGTACGATCGTCTTAGCCGAAGTTGCCCGCTTCCGTGGCCGCGGTGGACGATCACGCGGATTTGGCTTCGTCGAAATGAGTTCGGAAGCTGAAGCGCAAACCGCCATCGAAAAATTGCATGGCGGACTGGCCGGTGGACGCGAGGTGATTGTGCGTTTAGCCAAATCTCAAGAAAGTCGTCCCCAACAGCCTGCCGCACCCACGGCAAAAGAATCTGCACCGATTTCCGAGAGTTCTGCACCGGCCGAAGAACCTATCGAGCCCGGAAATCGTAAATTGCCGGACAGTCCCGCGCCCATTCGCCATCGCGGTGAACGGACACGCCGAGGACCGGCTCCTTCAAGACCGGCTCCTGCTCCAAGACAAGCCGCGCCACCCGCTCCTCGTCGTTTAGGGGGAGGACGCCCTCGAGCGTCGGGCGTCGAACGCCCGTATGTCGAGCATGACATCAGCAACAAAAGCGGCTACGAAATTTTCCCGCGACGAGCCCCAGGCTCAACCGAACCACCGACGCCCACCTCTTCGACAGTACCCGCCCGACCTCAGCACGATCCCAGCCCCTACATGGACGACACGGGCGACATCGAGAATCATGGCCCGCGCCAATCCCGAAATAACCGCCGCCGATAAAATCATCACTCACGTTCTACGCGGGCTCTGTCTTTTCGTCCCGTTCGTTTTCTGTCTCGCACTCTCTGCCCAAGCCCGTGTAGACCCATGGCGCTCTATCGCTGAACGCGGCACTCTGCGGTGGTGCGCCGATATTTCCGGCGGTGCCCCCTACGTATTCCCAGATGAAAAAGATCCCAAGCGCACGATCGGGTTTGAAGTTGATCTCATGAACGCGGTCGGGAAAGAACTTACTCTTCGTCCTCAACTGATCCTCGGCCAGTGGGAAGAACTGATTCCCATGCTTTTGCGGGGCGATTGCGACACTGTTGTAAACGGCCTTGAAATGACGTCTCAGCGCGAGAGTGTCATCGACTTCAGCATTCCCTATTACTTTTTTTCCGAGCAACTTACTGTGCGCCTCGAAGATAATCGTTTTCACCAGCTGGCCGATCTTCGCGGGCGGCGCGTGGGGACCTTAGCGGGATCCCAAGCCGAAGATATCCTGAGCCAGAACCGAGAAATCATAACCGTTCCCTACCCATCTCCCGTCGAAAGCTACAAGGATCTCGAACTTGGTCGACTGGACGCAGCGCTTTTTGACGGACCCATCGCTCAATGGTATGCGGCTACCAACCCGAAGCTCACAAACTTGCCGGAGACTCTCGGACAAGGACGCTATGGAATGGGGGTGGTGAAAGGCTCGCCGCTCTTGTGCCAAAGACTCAATGCCGCCATTCAACATCTGAGCGAAGATGGCACACTCGAAAAGATTTATAGACGATGGAACCTTTGGACCCCCGAGCAAGCGCCTCTACTAAAGTCCGGCCGAAAAA
>JAYWEN010000317.1:0-4183 GCA_043779245.1 Elusimicrobiota bacterium
AACCATGCGCGTTGCGTTCACCAAGATGGGGATTGAATGGATTCTACAGGGGACCGGCGATCAGCACATCAGTTATCAGCAAGTGTTAGCTCAGCCACAAAAATTTTTCCCGATGATCGTCTCCTTTTTCCCCGAATCCGGGAATGAATTGCCGGGAATGCCAGCGGTCGGATTTGCCAAAGCGCATTTGGATCAGGTCAGCCCACATCTCTTACGCGATTATTTTGCCGAAGCGTCTTACTTCGCGCTCGTCAATCAAGGACCCGCGGCTCAGGGCATTTTTATACGGTTGTTGGACAATGTCGAGGGTCGAAATCGATTTCTTCAGGCATTCAATTCCGCTGTTTTAGCCACGGCTTAAACGGGGGGGCCCAGAAATCAATTGGTCCTTTAGACTATTGGAGATTTTGAGGGATTAGAGTAAACTCTCTTCACATTCCGAACCACCGAAGGTTCAAATGTTCACATCGACGTCCACCCTCGACATAGAGTTGTCGTAATCGAACCAAAAAGGGCAATGTTCGTAATCTCTTCGAGATTTCAAACATTGTGTTCGAAAAATCATTTCATCGTAGCGCGCTAGGAATCCGTTCAGGATTTTCTCTCCTCCTCGTCGCTAGTCTTTTGATCACGTCTTTTCCCAGCGAAGGCGTGTCCGCGATTCTGCGTCCCAACTTCCAGGGGCCCTCGACTGGATATCTTTCGCAGCTTCGAAATGCAGAACGCATGCGCCTCGAAACGCAAGCCCTCAGCGAACAGTCCATCAGTTCTTTGGGCGGGATCCTCGAAATTCGACCTTACCTTTCCCGGTTTCTAAACCGATTTTGGATCAACGTCGACGATAAAAATGGTTCTCCCTGGTATACGTCGCCAGCGATTTCGGCGATCGGAGGAGTCTCTCTCCTCGCTTATTTAGCGCCGCAGATTTCAAGCGACTATTCGGAGATGGGAGCAGCGCTGGTATTTTCTTGGGTAGCTCCTCAACTCCTTCAAGCATTCAGTCTCTACCTGTTCACAGGAACAAAATATTTTGCGAATCGAGTCGCTCTGTACTGCGGGATTGCCGGAAGCATGGGAACCGAGTCTCCTGAAGAGCAAACGGAAGGCAATCGTCAAGCCGTGGGAATTCTCTCGCGTCGTGGGATTCAATCCGCCGGATGGAAGGGAACGGTTGATTTCGTCGCTGAAGTGCCTGCCGACGTTCGTGTCCCCGGCATTCCAATCGATCAAGAACGCTTCTCCTTTACGCGATTCGTAGGAACAAAAAAATGGTTCTCCAAACGCGGACCGCGCGCCAAATTACTTTTTGATGACTTCGAACACAAATATGAAGAAGCTATCAAAGACTTTAAAGCTGGTCCGCAAGTGGTTCATGGTCAACAAGGCCACACGCGGTATGCCACCACAGGATCCAAAGACGAGACGGTAGATTCTTTAATAGAGGCGGCTCACCCGTATACATGGGTGACAGGCCGTCTCCGCGCCCGTTGGGTGGGCGGCGCAGATGGGCATCCCTATTTGACATATGCCTGGCTGGAAAATTCATTTGCCTTCAATGGAGATCTCGAGAAACTTCGGCGGATGCTCTTTAACGAGATGGGCACCAAGATGAATAACAAACAGCTTCGAAAATGGCTTGCGCTATGGCACTACACGAACCTTAAATTAGTCCCCTCTGGTGATGTGCAAACCTTCGCGGGTCTCATCGATATGTTTTTCGTGCAAGGTTTTTGGGAAAACGCTCTGAAACTCTCTTTAGCGGTACACGTAGCGAACCATAAGGACTTTCAGCCTCCTAGACAAGAGCAATTAAAGGCGTGGGGCACCGTTTTTGATCGGGCCTTTTATACGTATCGCAAAAATATGAAGCTTCCCGCCGATCAGAACTTAGAGGACATCGATCCGAAAGAAAGACAAGCGTTTGCGCTGTACATGCTCGGCGTCCTTTCTGACGGTGGACGAGAGTTAGCCAAACAATTCCAAGACAACCAGGTCAGGGATACGATTGAGCAATCATTAACAGACCTCCGGAATTATCTCCCCAAAGGCAAAGAAGACACCTTCATCCACGCCGCCGTCAATGGGTTCTTCATGAATTCTTTGCCCTATGCCATGGCCAACGAGATTAAGCCTCGGTTTGAAGGGACTGTCGCTGGAACAACATACACGACGGTTGCTCCGGCGGGATTGCGCAAGCTGTCAACCCTGTTTGTGTGGGGCCAGCCCGCCTCCATCTCTTTTGATGAGTTGGGGGAGAACCTTCGTTTCATTTCAGATCGCCGCGGCGCTCAAAAGGATTCAAAAAAACGGTGGCGTATTGATGCCGACTCCAGCAATGGGGAAGTGTGGGTCCTAGGCCACGACGGCAAAAAAATAGTGATTCAGGTATTCCATGGTTTACAGAATCGCATACTGACAAACGAAGAGTTGCATGCGCGCCGCAAAAATATGAAGGACCCGCGACAGGTGGATCCGCTTCCCGAAGCCGATCAAGACGGTCTCTTCGAGAGAGAACCTATGGAATCCGAAATTCGCCGAATTCCAGGTCTTCTCAAGGGGATTGATGATGAATATCAGAATGAAAAGGATGAAGGCAATTTAACGACGTCGGTCGAATGGACGCGATTGCAAATCCAAAAACTAATTTTCAACTCGGTGCGCGCCAATCTCGATTTCAGTGAACGGAGACTAACTGAAGATCTTCAAGATGTGATCTGGAATGAAGCCGAAGCCATCTCGCGGGTGTATTGGCATCGCCAGATGTCCGAAGACCAGCTGGAGCAAAAGGTTCTCGAGTTATCCAAAAACATTTCTCAAACCATCATTGAGCGGCGTTTTGCACAAGAGCCATCGGAGGTTTCTGAAACCCTCTTGGAACAAGTGATCGCCGTCTTGAAAGACACCGCAAAACCTGCGGCGACTCGCGCTGCCGAAGCGATCATGCTTCTTCTCAGTGGTCTTAAAGGCAAACTCATCGATCTTGGATGGTTGGATGGAACGGAATACGACTACGTCTTTGTCGGTACGGAAAAAGCGGAATACGCCAATGGCCAGGCCGTGACGTCGATGACCGAGATGGGTTGGAAAGCCAAGAGTGTCATTTCCAATGACTACCTCGCTGAATCCATCGCCTTTAGAGACAATCCGGACGAATTCTTAAAACGGATGGGGATTCACTCCAAAAGAACAGTGGTCGTCTTTACAAGCGACTCGGCTGAAACCTTCGATACGGAACTCTCCGGCCAATGGACGGCACGCCTCGCTTCAGAAATTTTTGTCATGACCGGCAGTAAAGACAATCGCTTAGCCGATATTGTCGGTCGACGACGTGTATTCCATTTTCACAATCCTATCAGCATGGAAGAAACCCATCTGGCTGCTTATGCGGGAATGAATTATGCGTTCGCGCGGATGCTGCTTCACACCGGAAGTCAGTTGCGGTCGCGTTTTCGAATGAACAGTAAGTTTTTGAAGCTCTCTTGGACGATGGAAGATTTTGCCGCCATGAAGCAGCGTCTCCACGAAATGGTGACGCATCGAATTCCGAGAATTTTGGGATACAACGACCGTAAAGAACCGATCCAAAGTGCTGATGCCATCGCCATGAATGCGAAGGGCAATTTTTATGCATCGGTCATAAACGAAGCATCTCGAATCTGGATCCTGGGCCGCATTTATATTGTCTTAACCGTTTTGGTGGCGGGCGCTGGCGTAGCCACCGGAACGTTCGGAAGCCTTTTGGGCCATTTTGGAATTCCGCTCTCCGGCGTATCTCTCTATCTCTCACGAGGCTTAGATGCGGCGATTTATAGTGCGCTCTTTGCGATCCCCGCGTTAAGCCTTCGCGTCATTTTGCCCGCCATCAGTCGAAAATCGCTCAAGCTCTTTATGGGAACGGCAATCCTGTTATCGAGCTTAGGGATGGCGTTGGGATATTTGAGCAGCCCTCTGGGGCATTACGGAATCGTGTTCTCAGGCCTGTGGGCCTATGCCGGAATTTTTGCGGATTGGATGATTTACACGGTGGGGTTTGCCCTTCCCATATTAGCCATTCGCGCGTTACTGCCGAACAACGTCAACCACAACACCACGCCATTCATGATGGGATTTGGCGGCAAGAAAATCTTAGTCGTCGATCCCTATGACATGGTCTGGCGGTTCTTAGCCATCTTGGGCCGAAAAG
>JAYWEN010000318.1:0-2748 GCA_043779245.1 Elusimicrobiota bacterium
TCGAATACACTGACGAGCTCACCCTCACCCGCGCCCTCGAAGGCCGCCGAGAAATTTAGTTCACTTCAAAAAAGTCCCTTGATTCATATGGCTGTTTTATGCATACTTATGCATACCTTCGGCATGGCTCTCCTGAATGTCGAGCCAATTTGCCGATGGCCATCGCACCCATAATAAAAAAGGAGGGCGAAGGTGAGAACTACACTAAATCTTGATGACGCCATGATTAAAAAAGCGGCTTCCCTCACGGGGGTCCGGGAAAAAACATCCCTCGTCCACCTTGGGCTTCAAGCACTTATCTCTCGTGAAAATCATAAGCGCTTAGCTGAGCTCGGCGGTACCGACCCTTTATCGAAACCTGCTCCTCGCCGTCGACCTAAGGCCTCATAGTTGATTCTGGTCGACACCTCCGTTTGGGTGACTCATCTGCGTAAAGATTTGCCTTCCCTCCGTCAGCGTTTAATGGATGGTTTCGTTCTGGGACATCCTTTTGTGGTTGGAGAACTCACCTGCAGTCAGTTCAAAAATCGAAAACATGTTTTGTCTTTGCTTGAAACACTCCCTCAGGCGAAAATGGCTGAGAATGACGAAGTGCTTCACTTTATTGAAATCAAACGATTGATGGGAAAAGGGATAGGTTGGATAGATGCTCACCTCTTGGCTTCGACCGTTCTTAGCCACGCGTCTCTCTGGACTCAAGACAATGCGTTATGGAAAGCCGCAAAAGAACTATCTGTGGCTTGCGATCCTTTTCAGGTATAGCCAGCCGTATTGACTAAAGCTCCGACGGGAATTAGAGATAGGAATCAAGCAGCATAACATCCAGTTCTTTGACTCGGGCGAGTTGTTTGTCATTGGTTACGAAAGCCGTGGCTTTCTGTGCGAGTGCCGTAGCCAGTTGGATCGCGTCTGGCGTTGAGATGTCATAGCGAGCGCGAAGAGCAGCGGCCTGATCGGCCGTTTGATGATCTAACGAATGCAGACTTAAATGAGGATAGTCCATTAATAGTCCGCGATAGAGCAAAGTAAGATCAAAGCGGTTTCTTTGAAGAGGAGCGGTGAGAACTTCTGTTAAAGAAAGCGTCGAGCTTACCGCCTTATTCTTGCCTGACTGTATTCGAGTGAAAAGTATGCGCGTAAGATCTATGTAAGTGTCATGACGTTCGACGTGATAAATAAAGACCATCGAGTCCACTCCCACTGTGGAGTGGCGATTTAGCGCGGTGGCAAGCGATGTTTGTCCCATGAGGCCCTTTCCTTGCGGATGTATTCGAGAGGGTCAATGCCTTCCCAGATCTCTTTGCCGAGCCCTTCAAGTGCTGCCGCAAAGTTTTTAGGTTTCGGTACAATCATAAAGTGACCGTGCCCTTCGAGGAGCATAAGCTCTTGCCCAATTTTGATATGAAGCTTTTCGCATAAGGCGCGAGGGATAGCGATTTGGCGTTTGCTGCTTAATTTGACCGTTTTTCCCATAGGTGTTCCTCCGATGCTTTAATTTTAACAGCAAAGTAAAGAAAAAACAATGGAATGCTTTACTTTGCTGTTTAAAGTGCCGGCAAGAGTTCGGAGCGGCTGGATCTGTAGTTGGTGGTTGGTGCCTTGGCGGTTTCTTGGATGTCGGATTTCTTTTCTAAGTGCTGAGACCCCTCGGCGAGTTGCGTGTCGTCTGTTGCAAACCGGGGTCTGACCACCCCCACCTGTGGCCAGCCCAAAAGTGCGCGATTCTTTTCTTCCAAACCCAAATCCAAAATCTCGCCGCGAACGAAGGTCATGAGTCCTCGATCGTCCGAATCAAATTTGTAGCCCTGCTGCTCGAAGGTGTTCCACTCCTGATGCGTCGCTCCCAGGCCGTGGAGGATTTCGTGCATGACGACGAGCGTTTGCAGTTTGCTCGCCGAGAGATGAATAAGTCCATCGCCCATGTAGGCCGCTTCTCCGTCTGATTGCTCGCGATAGTCGATCAAGACCACAAACGCGTCGCCTGCGAGTTTGTAAAGCGGTGGAATCGTGTGGACGTAGACGCGCGATGTTAGGAGATGGCCGCCGGACGATTCCGGATCGATATCGCCCTCGCCTACGTACAAGGTGTGGAGTCCAGAAAATTGCAGGGAAAATTGATTGCTGCTTAGATAATTGAAGCCTCGATTCAAGTCGTTCACCCGCTCTTGAAAGTACGACGCGTCTTCGTGGCGTCCCGGAAGAAGAGGCTCGAAAAGCTGGCCTCCCGGATGAGCCGGAATGAGTTTAAAGAAAACGATCGGGACATCCCGGCGCTTGCTCCAATGCTGCAGGCTATCAGGAACAGAAGCCGTGAAGATCGATTTGCCTTGCGCACCGTCAATGCGCTCGAGCGAAATAAGGTGGCGCTTCAAAAACTGAATCCCGCGGACATCGCCTTCAAACCGGCCGCCTGGGACGCCGTCGCCTTCGTATTGTTCAAGCCAGCGTTCCACGCCTTCGCGCGCGATGCGAAATTGGCCTTTGGCCAAGAGCGCCTGAACGCGAAGTTCAAGGAGCTTCATGTCGCGGATGAAATCGCGGACAGGACCGGTCGTTACGGCGGTGGCTCTTAAGATTTCGTTGTAGCGTCCGGTACGCAACTGCATGTCGAGCAATTTAAAATCGATGTCGCGATCGGTTCCGGAGGCCGGTTTGCTCTTGCGATATTCTTGATAGGCCTCTTCATAGCGATTGGTGCTGACCAACAGATTGACGAGTTGTTCGCGAGCCTTTTGTGAGGACGCATCT
>JAYWEN010000319.1:0-1883 GCA_043779245.1 Elusimicrobiota bacterium
CGCCGCCGACGCATTTCTTTTTTGTCTGTATGGCATTTGGGGCTTTAGGGGCGTCTGTGGCCTCTTTGTTTTTTGGGAATCTCTCCTGGTTGCCTTGGGTGGTGTTTGCCATGACCTCGATCGCCCTCACGCCACTGATGATCCCGCTCGCCAAATTCCTATTTACACCCAAGCCGCATGCCTCGAATGTCGATGCTCTCTTAGGGCAAAGAGCCTTGGTGACAGAAGCCATTCATCCAAACAAGCCCGGAGTCGTGAAGATCAAAGGCGAGAGTTGGCGCGCGGTATCGGAGACAGAAGAGTTGGCCAAAGACGATTGGGTTGTCATCGAAAAAGTTGAGGGAGCCTCAGTCATCGTAAGGAGACCGTCATGAATAATTTTCCAATAGGACTCACCGGTTTAATCGCCGTTGCAGCGATCATCTATGTGGCACGAGCGGTCCGCATCGTTCGGCAATTTGAAAAGGGTTTGGTTGAAACGTTCGGTCAGTTTAGCCGAGTGGCTAATGCAGGACTTGTTATTTTGTTTCCGCCGTTTCAGAGCATTCGCATGGTCGATATGCGCGAACAGGTCATGGACGTGCCGCCTCAGGACGTGATCACCAAAGACAATGCCTCGGTGACGGTGGACGCTGTAATCTATTTCCAAGTGACTGACCCGGCAAAGGTCGTTTACGCCGTGGCGAACTTCGCGCTAGCGGCTATCAAGCTTGCGCAAACCAATCTTAGAAACATCATCGGAGAACTTGAGCTCGATCAAACGCTGACCAGCCGCGAACGCATCAACACGACCTTGCGGCAAGTGCTCGATGAAGCGACAGATAAATGGGGCGTAAAAGTTGTGCGTGTCGAAATTCAAAAGATTGAGCCGCCTCAGGACATCACGAATTCGATGTCCAAGCAAATGAAAGCGGAACGCGAAAAGCGCGCGAACATTTTAGAAGCCGAAGGATTTAAGCAGGCCGCCATTCTCAAAGCCGAGGGCTCTAAAGAGGCCGTCGTTCTTGCGGCCGATGGGGAAAAGCAATCGATGATCCTGCGCGCCGACGGCCAAGCCGAATCCATGAAGCGCATCGCCGACGCCGAAAAATATAAAACCGAAGTCGTCTATCAAGCGATCCATAACGGAAACCCGACCCGGGACCTGATCGCCATCAAATATCTCGAGACCCTTCAGAAGATGTCCGAAGGCCCAGCGACCAAAATCCTTTTGCCGCTCGAAATCTCCGGTCTCGCCGGTGCCGTCACCGCCGCCGCCGAACTCATGAAAGACACAAAGGTTGAGATAAAGACGTCATAAATTAATTTTTTAAGGTTCCAGTTTGGTGCCTTAGAGCTTAATCTTTTTGAAATCCCTTTATTTTTGATGTTTTAGGCTCTGGGTCTTCAGGGGGATTCCTTAGTCCTTGTACATCCTTCACAAGCAACCGAATATCTGTTTCATGCATCTGCATTTTTCCTTCAAGCTTTTCGACTCTTCTTGCAATTCCCTGATGGGCCTGTACGGCATGTCGTAATTTCACAAAAGCCCGCATGATGGCGATATTGACTTGAATCGCTCTAGGACTACGCAAGATACCCGATAGCATGGCAATGCCTTCTTGAGTAAATGCGTATGGAAGATATTTCGGATGATTCCCATGTTTTAAGGTACCAATTTGGCGCCTTAAGATTTCATTCTCAGATTGGGATAAAACAAACATGAAATCGGCCGGAAACCGAAGAATGTTTCGCCTGACAGCCCTTTTAAAAGCTTTTGTTTCGACCGCATAAAGCACTGCTAAATCATTGTCGAGCAATACTTGCTGCCCTCGAATCCTGTAAATACGACTTCGAACATCTTGAATAGCTGATAATTCATTCATGAGATATCCTCCTATACC
>JAYWEN010000320.1:0-2939 GCA_043779245.1 Elusimicrobiota bacterium
GTCGGAGGTGTCGTTGGCGGCAGGGCGCTTGGACAGCTGAGCCCAGAAGGGTTCCCATTCTTCCATACCTAGCATTTTAGCGACCATCATATAGATTCCGCCGCCTCCCGCGATGGCGACGATGAGCTCGAAGCCTCGTGCTATTCGGGCGTGAACTGAAAGAGCGGTCGAGTCCGCCAAGTTCAGATGCATGACTCCCCAACAAAAGGCGCCCATGGCAACGCAAGCCAGAGCCGATTTAAGAAACGTGCGAAGTATCCGTCTGCCGCCGAGCAAGCCCAACTTTCGACGCAAGAGAATAAACAGAGTCATCGCGTTCACCCAGGAGGCAATTGAGGTCGCCAGCGCAAGTCCGGCGACACCAACTCGGCCATTGAGGAATTCGGCCCATTCCGGATGGATCACGCTGAGTTTGTGCCGCGCGAAAAGCGTCGCGATATTGAGTGCCACATTTAGGGCGACGCAGCTCGAGGCGATGATGACGGGAATCCGTGTTGTCTGATAGGCATAGAAAGCGGCTGCCAAAATTTTCACCGCGGCATACGCGAAAAGACCAACGGAGAAGGCCGCGAGCGCCCAGGTCGTCACCCAGCTAGCCTCGTTGGAAAACTTGCCGTATTGAAAAAGCGTCTGCACGATTGGATGCCCGAGGAGAATTAAACCGGTTGTGGCAGGCAGGATCATGAACATGGTTAAACGCAGAGCGAAATTTAAGGTGTCCTTTACTTCCCGAGTGGCCCCTCGAGCCACGGCCGCCGACATCGTGGGGAGCGCCACCTGAGAGAGCGCGATGCCGAAGAGTGCCAATGGCAACTGCATCACGCGATTGGAATAGTACATCGCCGTGACCGACCCCACGCTCAAGAAGGTCGCCATCATCGTGTCGACGAAAGCATTGAGTTGATCGGCGGCCACTCCGAGCGTCGCCGGGAGAATCAATTTACCGACTCGGCGAACGCCTTCGTGTTTTGGATTCCAGTCAAAGGCGAGGGTATAGCCACGCTCGAGAAGCGCCGGCACATGTACAAAGAATTGACTGAACCCGCCGACCGTGACACTCACGGCAAGCCCAATCACGGCGTTCTGACCTTTCACGTGCATCGCCCAAAGAAAACCAATGTAGAGAATCTCTGCCACGCTCAGGCACGCCGGGGCCAGCGCCGGTAAGAAAAAGGAATGGAAGGCATTCAACACGCCCGTGATCAAAGCGGCAAGAGAAATGAACAGCATGAACGGGAACATGTAGCGGGTGAGCGTAACCGTCAAGATGAATCGTTCCGAACCGGCTTCGAAGCCTCGCGCAATGAGGCGCGTAATCTGCGGGGCGAAGACAACGCCGATGAGCGTGATCGCGGACAAAATGACGAGAAGAGTCGTGAACATGGTGTTTAAGAAGCGTTGGGTTTCTTCATGCGATTTTTTTTGCGTGTACTCGCTGAAGACAGGAACGAAGGAGGCCGAAAGCGCGCCTTCGCCTAGCAGGCGGCGAAACAGATTGGATATTCGGAAAGCTGTGTAGAAAGCATCGGCGGCTGGACCCGCGCCAAAAAACGCCGCTACCATCGTGTCTCGGAAATAACCCAGGATGCGAGAAATCATGGTCGCGCTCGTAAAAATACCCGCCGAACGGGCGAGTCGATGGTGGTGGTTAGAAGAGGACATTGACTTTTTCGTCGTCGATGAGATAAGATACCACTTCTTCAAATTTGACGCAAAATTAAATGTAGTTCCCGCCACTACAACCTTGGCGGGTCCGCTAAAGTCTCAGTGGCGGAAAGGGGAGCTTTCGATGGCGAAGTTAAAGACAGGACGACACACCTCAGCACTGAAGGCGAACCGCCAATCCGTGAAGCATGCGGAACACAATTTACAAATTCGGAGCAAAATCCGAACGTTGGCGCGCAAAGTGGAAACCGCTGTTGCGGGTAAAGATGCTACCGCCGCGAAAACTCTCTTAAACGAAGCGTTTGCCGCGTGGGACAAAGCCGCTAAGACCGGAATTGTTCACCACCGCGCCGCATCGCGGAAAAAAGCGCGGCTAGCGAGTCGCGTGAGCGGCCTCAGCACGGCAAAGGCCTAAGGTCAAAAGCGTCAGGGCCATCTCGGGAGTTTCTTTCCCTGTCTTTATGGCTTGTTCGGTTTCCACACAAAGCGCCAAACCATCCGTTAATAGATCTTCGCTCCAACGATTCAATTCCTGAATAAATCGCCCTTCTTCTCCGCGCTTTAAGTGAAAACGCATTGCAAGCATTGTCGGATTTCCTGTAGCGTCCTTCGCATCCAGCCACCCGCGAACCGTTCGCGATAAAAGCGCCAAAAGCCCGATGGGTTGTTCCCCTTCCTTTAACAGCAGGTTCAATACTTTCAGTGCGGCTGGACCTTTTTGTTTTCGGATGAGCGTCGTCCAGTCGTACGGCGAACTGGCTTTACAATAACCAAACGAAGTCTGCACGTCGTCAAGCTCGATATCCGGACGCGCGCCCACAAACGAGGCGCATTTAGCGAGCTCTTGATCGAGAAGACGCAAGCTTTCGCCGGATTGCTGAACAAGCCAACTCGCTGCCTGTGGGCTTAAAGCTTTCTTATAGATCTTGGCGCGCTCGACAGCCCAGCGCTGAGCCTGCTCGGGAAAGAGTGGCCAAAAAATGACGACTTGACCGCGTTGTGCAATCGCTTCCACTAGCGCTTTATTGGCGTCATCCCGACGCCATTCTTTTCCCCAAATAAAAATGCAGTGAGTGTCCTCATGAATTGTGGCCAGAGTTTCGGCCAAGGTTGTTTGCTCTTTGGCCGAGAGCTGCGCCGTATTTTGGATCTTGATAACGCGCGGGCCCCCGAAAAAAGGGACCGTCTGGGCGGTTTCTAGAATTTGATCAATGGAGTGGATGTCGGCATCCATTTTGTCAAGGCTTAAGGGATCGGGCTTATCACCCAACCAA
>JAYWEN010000321.1:0-2686 GCA_043779245.1 Elusimicrobiota bacterium
GTGACGAACGGCTTCGGTGAGCTGGCCGCCTTCCTCATAGCCGACGTATCCCGGAGGTGCTCCGATCAAACGAGACACCGAAAACTTTTCCATGTACTCGGACATGTCGATGCGGATCATGGAATCTTCTTCGCCGAAGAGAATTTCAGACACAGCTCGTGCGAGTTCCGTTTTACCCACACCCGTCGGACCCATAAAGATGAAGGAGCCGATCGGCTTCTTCGGATCTTTGAGACCGGTGCGCGAGCGTCGAATAGCTTGAGACAATGATTTGATTGCTTCTTCTTGTCCCACCACGCGTTTGTGCAAATCTTCTTCCAACTGAACAAGCCGATCGGATTCCTTTTCCGTGAGACGCTGTACAGGGATGCCGGTCCACTTGGCCACGATGGCCGCGATATCTTCGGCCGTCACAGTAGGCTGAGTGGATTCTCGCTTTTCTTTCCACTTCTTCTTTGAATCGTCGAGGTTCTTGCGCAATTCTTTCTCTTTGTCACGCAAGCGAGCGGCCTTTTCGTATTCCTGAGAGGCGATGGCTGTGTCCTTGTCTTTGGACACCTGCCCAATTTCCACTTCCTTATCTTTTAAATTCTGAGGCAAGACTGTCGTCTGTAAGCGCGAACGGCTTCCTGCTTCATCGATGAGATCTATGGCTTTGTCCGGCAAGAAACGATCCGCGATGTAGCGATCGGAGAGCTCGGCTGCGGCGACCAGCGCGTCATCGCTGAATTTGACCTTGTGATGGGCTTCGTATTTCTCGCGAAGGCCCATGAGAATTTTGACCGCGTCTTCAATGGAGGGTGGTTCCACATTAATGGGTTGGAAACGGCGTTCCAAGGCGGCGTCATGCTCGATGTATTTTCGATATTCGTCGTAAGTGGTGGCTCCGATACACTGAAGTTCCCCACGCGCCAAGGCTGGCTTCAATATGTTTGAGGCATCGATCGCACCTTCGGCCGCGCCCGCACCGATCACCGTGTGGAGTTCGTCGATGAAGAGGATGATGGAGTTCTTTGCACGGCGAATCTCTTCGATGATGTTTTTCAGACGCTGCTCGAATTCGCCGCGATACTTGGTTCCTGCGACTACGGCTGCCAGATCAAGGGTCATGACGCGTTTATTAATGAGCATCTCGGCGATATCACCGCTCGATATTTTCTGAGCCAAGCCTTCGACAATGGCTGTTTTTCCTACGCCAGGATCGCCAATGAGGACAGGATTATTCTTTGTGCGGCGCGACAGAATTTGAATGAGTCTCTCGATTTCGTCGGCGCGCCCAATGACCGGGTCAAGTTTGTTGTCCTTGGCCATCAGCGTTAAGTCGCGGCCAAATTCATCAAGAGTCGGGGTCTTCGATTTGGTGCCCCCGGTTGATCGCGCGGGTGTCGTCGGAGCCGCGGGGCCAGGCTGGCCTTCGCCCAAAAGACTAATGACTTCTTCTCGAACGATGTCTAAGCGCACGCCAAGATTTTCGAGCACTTGCGCGGCAACGCCTTCTTCTTCACGAATAAGTCCCAACAGTAAATGTTCGGTTCCGACATGACTGTGCCCCATGTTCTGCGCTTCTTCCACCGCGAGTTCGAGCACTTTCTTCGCGCGTGGTGTGAAAGGAATTTCGCCCAGAAGCATCACGTTGTCGCCCGTGCCTACAATTTTCTCGATCTCGGCACGAACACGGCGGAGGTCGACGCCCAGATTGGCGAGGACCTGAGCCGCCACGCCTTCTCCAAGTGCGATGAGACCGAGAAGGATGTGCTCCGTTCCCACATAATCGTGGTTCAGGCGCTTAGCTTCTTCTTGTGCGATTAAAATGACGCGCTGGGCGCGTTCGGTAAAACGATTAGACATAGAGTTTCCTCATCGGTCCGTTAGGTGAATTTCTCATCGTATTTTCCGCCATAAGTATAGCCCCATCTTACTGATCCGACAAGTACCACGCAACTGCCAGGTCCTGCTTAGCTTTTCTTAGACCTCTTGGGCGGCCGAGTCAACTGCTTATTTAAGGCAAGTATCCGATCCCTAAGTTTGGCGGCTTTCTCGTACTCTTCCGTTTTGATGGCTTCTTTCAATTCTAATTTGTATCTCGCTAGTTTCATTAAGGAGGGGATGCCGCCAATTTTCATGACTACCTGCCTATTGCAACGCCGGTGAAGCGTGTGAGTTCCCTAAACAATTTCATTAATTTCAGGGTAATCTTGCCCGGCTTACCGTCGCCAATTTCGCGCCCATCCACTTCCCTCACCGGAACGACCTCCGCCGCCGTCCCTGTCAAAAATACTTCGTCGCCGATGTAAACGTGATAAGGAGTAAAGAGTTCTTCTTTCACTTTTAGTTTTAACTTCTTTTCGGCGAGCTCCATTACGATGTTTCGGGTGATGCCCTCCAGCGCTCCTGCGGAGGTGGGCGGGGTGATAAGCGCGTTTCCTTTGATTAGGAAAATGTTGTCGCCAGTGCATTCTGCGACATGCCCTTCGCGATTGAGCATGATGGCTTCTGGAGCATTTTGCCGGATGGCTTCGGCTTTGGCCAGCACGTTATTAAGGTAGTTCAGCGATTTGATGCAGGGGCTTAAGGCTTCCGGAATATTCCGCCGCACCGAAGACGTGATGACCGAAAGTCCGTTCTCATAAAACTCTTGAGGGTAGAGTGCAATCTTATCCGTAATGATGAAAACGGAAGCCTTCGG
>JAYWEN010000322.1:0-2361 GCA_043779245.1 Elusimicrobiota bacterium
CAAAGATTTTATTCTCGACCAACCGCTAAGCACGTCTGACCGCATGCTGGCCGGAGCGATAGCGCTTGCCGGCGCGGGATCTGCCGTATCGGCGGCTAGAACGTTTTTGGCTGAGACAGCCGGCGCCGAAGTCCCTCAGATCGTGAACGGCGCAGAGAAAATGGCGCAAGGCATTGAAGCATCGCCAACCTTAATGCGACTCGAAGAAGCGGAAGGGGCGAGCCGCACGGACTTCTATGTCCGGCCCAATGGTGACGTCATTCCAGCAAATGGGTACAAATATTTGCGGGCCAACACACCTGATAGCGTCCTTTTCTCCGGAGAAATTCCACCAGGCGAACAGGGAAATTACTTATCGTTTGATAAGTATGGTGTGGGCGATGACCCTGCCGGGAGAATGCAAATGCGTGGACCTGCAAAATACCGGGCAGAATTCGACATGAAACCTTATTCGGAGGATGTCAAAATTCCGAACGGCAAGTTCGGACAAGCCAATTATTTAGAGCCAATCACTCAAGACTATCCTGATCTTGGTCCTGGCGGGGCCACTCAAGCTGTTGTCCACAGAAATATTCACGTCAATAGAATTGTCGATCTTGAAACGGGAGCAATACGATATGGTCACTGAACCTTCAGTCAAGAATCTTATGCTAGCGGCTTTCGGACGGTTTTTCTACGAAGACACACCATGTTGGACCCAATCCGAATTTCATGCAATTATAAATCCAAGGGGCGAGAAGCACGAACTAACAGATCCTGATATCGTCGAAGCTATTCAAGAGTTAGAGCAAGAAGGTTATATACGTTTCATCGGGAATGATCCCTGTTTCATCGAAGTCCTAAAAACCAGAGGCCCGCAACCGTGGTAGCGAGGTTCGGTTGGGTTCGCGATGGTCATTGAGCCCACGATCAAGGAGATCATGCTCGCGGGTTTCGGGCGATTTTTCTATGAAGGCATGGAATGTTGGACTGAAATCCAATTTCACGGACTGATCAATCCCCGTGGTCGAAAGCATGAAACCTCAGATCCGGAAATAGTTATAGCCATTCAAGAGTTGCAAGACGAAGGCTACATTCGTTTTATCGGAAAGGACCCGTGCTTTATTGAAGTGCTGAAAGTTGGAGACGATGATCCATGGGTGAGGAGGGAGCCCTAAATGCCGTTCACAACACGGAAAGGGTCTCCTTACTTCAGCAGGAACGTCCACTTTCTGGGCTTGTACGACGGGGTCGCGCAAAAGAATCTTGTAAAATACCGTGAAGATTTTCCCGGGGTCTGCGTCTAAGAGGTACCAGGAGGCCACAACCATGAAAAAAGCAATCGGAATATTCGTGCTCTTGCTGACGACCTTGAGCCCAAGGAGCTGGGCGATTCCTTTGTCAATTACTTACCAAGGCTCATTAAAAGAAAAGGGCGCTTCCAAAACCTCAATGAAAACGATGGTCTTTCGCATCACGAATTCTCTAGGAAAAGAGTATTGGTCAAGCGGGGATATGTTGGTGTCGGTCGCCAACGGCCTATTTTCAGTAGCACTCTCACCGACCGGCGTCGATTGGGAAAACGTCGTGCCTTATATTGAAGTTTCTGTCGAAGGCCAGCAGCTTAGCCCTCGTGAACCGGTCAATACCACCGTTTACGCTAAAGTAAGCCAGACAGTTGTCGACGGTTCGATTACTCGACAAAAACTCGACCCTGCTCTCCAAGATGTCCTAACGCCCTCTGGGGTGATTGTGGCATTTGTAGGAACGACTGCCCCCAACGGATGGCTATTATGTGACGGTTCATCTGTTAGCCGTACAACCTACGCGAATTTGTTTCTTTCGTTGGGAATTACGTGGGGCGGAGGAAATGGCAGCACGACGTTTAATTTGCCAGATTTTCGTGGTCGTATGCTTATCCAAAAATCGACTTCGGGTACATTTTCAACAATTGGAACTACCGGTGGAACCGAAACACACAGCCACCAGCTTAATACTGTAGGAACGCACAATACGGGTAACTTTGTAGGAACGGTTATTATTGGACCCGGAGGGCAACTCGGTGCAGCGCAGGCTGGGCCTGACTTTGCAAGTACAGGAGCTACCATTTACACGAATTCGGCTTCGAATCTTCCGCCGTATGCCGTCGTGAATTACATAATAAAAATTTAAGGTGGTGAAAATCATTTGAGTGATCAAAGAAAAGAATATCGCCAATTATCGTTATTGTTTTGGGGACTGTTGGTTACTCTCATCTCCTTCAATATTTGGCATGTCAGTAAGCATGGTTTGTGGGATCCTCCGAATCTAATCGATCCTTTAGACTTGGACTCGCGAGCAGCGGCTCGTTATTTGAAGGTTGATCCTTCTTTAAGGCCGAGT
>JAYWEN010000323.1:0-3705 GCA_043779245.1 Elusimicrobiota bacterium
GCTTAACACCTTCCACTGTGGCGGCAAAGTGATTTCGTGAATCGTGAGCGGCGGCGGCGATGTGAAGCGCTTGCGGAAGTTTGTCGCCTTGTCCCGCGAAATTCAGCATGGTTCCTAAATTGGTGTAGGTCGCAGCCAAACTAAAATGCGTATTGGCTTGGTACATCGCGCCGACATCTCCGGCATAAGCTTTGGCCGAGGTTCCATCGATAGAGGCATTAATCATCTTGCCTGAGACGCCGACCGCCATTTTCTCGGCGATCATTTGTCCGTAGGACAAGGTGTAGGCGGCATAATGTGCGGAGTAATCGCCTGTGGGTTGCCCGGCTTCGTTGGTTCCCACAAAATCACCCGATCCTAAATACTGCACTGAGGCGCCGATGCTTTTGGGGAGATTCCATTTCAAGTGAGTTAAAGGCAACACGACACTGCCGAATTCGTAATTGAGGTTGGATAAATAAGAAAGATGCTGAGCGGCAACTTGCGGGGCTGAGAGAAAGCCAAGGCCTGCTGGGTTGTATATAGGAGCGTAGGCATCGGCTGCCAAAGAGGTATAGGCGGATCCGAGAGCCGCGGGTCGTGCGCCGACAGGAATCTCAAGGAAGGCAGCACCGGCTGAACCGTTGGAAGAAGCCATTGCGGGTAAGGATACCGCTAGGAGGGCCATTTGCAAGGTTAAAACCTGCCAGGACACTTTCATGCGTTATGCTTATCCCCTGAGTGTTACGGCAATATGGCGATAAAGTTAAATCAATGTTACGCGTAACATTCGTCCTACCGAATCGATGACATTGCATGTAAGTATCCTCCAATGACAAAAATTGTAAATGAGTTGAGTTAACTATAAAGACCTATAGAGATTCAGATGGTTATGCAACCTTTTTTCTGTAAATTAGGTCAGACTGCTCTTCGATCTTCTCCAGGTCGATGTATTTTTTACCCGTAATCCAGTCTTCGTGAATCTCCTGCAAAACGGCTGTTACTAAACGTAGACACGACTCTTTATTCGGAAACAGATTCGCCAGGCGCGTTCTCCGGCGAATCTCTCGGTTCAGATTTTCCAGCATGTTGCTCGTCCTCAGCTTCTTCCAAAGTCCCCTCGGGAAGCTAAACACGGCCAACCCTTCATCGATATTTTCGTCAAGCCATTCGGCGAATTCGGGAGCGGACTTCTCGTAGCGGTCCACCGCCACCTTTACCTGCCGACGGGCTTCGTCATAAGACGGCGCATTAAAGATGTCCCGCATCGTCTGGGCGATCTCAGGCTTCATCGTGGCCTTCGGTGCGTAGGCCTGTGCATTTTGTGCCAAATGAAACTGACACCGCTGCCACTGGACCGACGGAAACACTGACTTTCGCGCCGCTTTAAGTCCCGCATGGTCGTCGGACACAAACAGTTCCATGCCCTGCAATCCCCGCTTCTGTAAATCGCTCAAGAAGCTTTTCCAATGAACTTCGGCTTCTGACAACGACACCGACACTCCGAGAATCTCGCGAAAGCCTTGCCCATTGATCCCGATGGCCGTCAGCACCGCGCAGTCAATCACGGACCCATACACCCGTACTTTTTCGTATCGCGCGTCCAGGATGACAAACCGATACGATCCCAGTGGCCGTCCGCGGAATTGTGCCAGCTGCTCGTCCAGCCCCTGCGCCACGCGCGATACCTGGGCGCTGGTCACTTCTAATCCGCAGAGCTCTTCCATGACTTTCGTCACCCGTCGTGTCGTCACGCCCTGCACGTACATTTCGGCCACGGCCAATTTCAACGCCACCTCTGAACGACTGCCTTTTTCTAGACACTGCGGATAAAACGACAACCCTCGAACTTGTGGCACCTGCAATGCCATCGGCCCAATCCGCGTTTGCAGGATCTTCGGCTTAAACCCGTTGGCGTACCCGACTCGATCGGATGTTCGCTCGTAGGGCTCGGCCTTGAGAGCCTCTGCACGCTCCACCTGCATCAGCGCGTTCCAAAACCACTCGATCATTGGCCGGAATCCTTCGACGCCTTGCTGCGCCACAACTTCCAATAACTCCCGAAATCCCGTATTCTTTTCATTAAGGCTTGTGGTCATGTGTTGCTCCTTTCATTGGTAGTGATCGGAACAGCCTGCCACAAGCCCCACTTCATTTTCAAATCGGGAATTTACAGAAACATTGTTGCACTACCATTCAGATCAATTTCCAGATAATAATAATTAATAGAGAGTTAACTCATGTTAACTGTGTGTTATCGTTAGAATTTTTTGATCTGAAGACACTTCAACCCTACCTATTTCTTTCTCTTACTCGACGTACCAAAAAAAAGCGCAGCCCCCAAGAAAGCCGAGGGCTGCGCTCTTGAACAGATTTTCTCTACGCTATTAGCGGAATCCCATTGTGGGTGCTTCGCAGTTGCAGCTCCACCCCGAATCGTTGGATTCGCCGACCCGTCCCGAGAAGTCAAACACCATCGTTTGAGACCGGTCTCCACTAATGACGAGCGGAGAGGTAAGCGCGATGCCCCCTGTCGGGATCCATGCGGAGATGCTCTGAGATCCGGCGAGAGCGCCACCGGTGCGAACATAGAGCCAGACGATATTCTCTGTCCCTCGGGGTCCAAGAGACTGAGAGACGCCATCAGGATCAATGGCCGATTCGTCGTGAGCTACATCCAACACATAATCCGTTCCGACCGCACAAACTCCGTGAGACCACGACCCACTTAAGGTTGCAGGGGTGTAATGAATGTAGTCGCTCATTTTCAACATGACGCAATTGTAGGACCCATTGGGAACAGCACCAGCGCCCAACGTCGGCCCATTGGTCCAATCTGTATAAGACGGAGCGTTATCACGATACACTGTGACGCCGCCTGTACAATTCGCATTCTGAGAAACGCGAACCTCATAGACCTTGACCTTCACATAGGAAGGGTCCACGCCGAACAGCACGCTTGCCCATGACGGACCGCTTGTCAATAAAACGACCATCACGAGGCCGCTCGCGAATTTAAATGGTTTCATCGTGTCGCCCCCTTAATGGTCATCACGCTCTGGGAAGAAGAGCCTCCGCCCGCGCTAGACGTCTTCGTTGTTTTCTGGCATGCGCAGAGACTCATAACGGTCGCCAGGAGAGCCACGAGCCAAAGTGCCATCTGTTTTTGTTCTTTCATAGAGTTCTCCTTAATGTCCGCCAAACAGCAGGCTGATCCCAAAGTTGACGCGATAGTTGTAGGCCCGAAACGTCGATTTGCCGGCATCAGCCAGGAAACCTGCGTAGCTACGAACACGTCCGCATTGATAGCGGATCGCGGGACCTGCTTCGAGAATCGTGCCTTTGTCGTTCCCATTATTCGTCCCGTTCGTTTTGGAATGATTGAGCGCCGTATTACCCACCATTTCTGCCGAAACGCTGAGATTTTCGGCCCAACGCTTCAGGTTCATGTCTATGCTCAAGCCAAAAGTCATCAAGTCACTGGGATTAAACTGCGATTTAGACGCGGTGGTATAGGTGGCAGTGTTCATATAACCCACTTGGGCATGTCCTGTCAGAACTTCCGCCATCACTGGCGTATCGGCTATGAGCTGGAGATGCGCATTAAACCCCTGCTGAAGTTGGTTCGAGTACCGTTGGCCAAGAGAACCAGGGTTGTTACTGGGATTAGCTGTGGGGAGATCCAGGTCCAGCGCGGCCGCCACTGGTAAGGGAGCTTTAAGGAAA
>JAYWEN010000324.1:0-2329 GCA_043779245.1 Elusimicrobiota bacterium
TCACGAACATCCCGATCAACCCTTGAAAGTGCAGATCCAACGCCCGCAAGCCGCAGACCAAACTCCTCGCACACTTGATCTTCTCCTGACACCCAAAAAAGATCCTCAGTCGGGAATTGGATTGATCGGAATTATGCCGAAAGTCGATAAAATAAAACCTGGAGTGAAAGGCAGTATTCATGCCGCTTATCGGGATATTAAAGTATGGACGCTCCAGCCTATCAACTATTTGGCGAGCAAAGTCCGCCACTTCGAGGGTCCAAAAGAGCTCTCGGGACCGCTGGGAATTGCGCAGATGGTCACCAAGGCCACGCACGAAGGTCTTTCCTATGTGATTTATTTGATCGCGGTTATTTCGACAGGTCTTGGCTTGTTTAACCTCTTTCCGATTCCGATTTTGGATGGGGGCCACGTTTTGCTCTACACGATCGAGGGAATTATTCGTCGCCCACTAAGTAAGCGCACAATGCAGGTCGCGCATGCAATAGGACTTTCTTTCGTCCTCACCATCTTCTTGTACGCCTCGTATCAAGACGTCATGCGCTGGCGTTTAGGGTTCTGGAAGTAAATGCGGCTCACGAAAACTTTTTTACCTACGCTTCGTGAGGTCCCGAGCGAAGCCGAGACCATCTCTCATCAGCTCATGCTACGCGCCGGGCTCGTTCGCAAGCTCGCTGCCGGAATTTACGAATGGCTCCCGGCCGGTCTTCGAGCGCTCAAACGGGTAGAACAAATCATTCGCGAAGAGATGAACAAGGTCGACGGACAAGAAGTGTGGCTGCCTCAGCTCCAGCCTAAAAACCTGTGGGTGGAAACAGGCCGCTGGAATGTCTATGGGAAGGAGCTCATGCGTCTCAAAGATCGCAAAGACGCCGAGTTCTGTCTTGCGCCCACCGCCGAAGAAGTGATTACCGATTTGGTTCGTCGAGAAGTGCGCTCCTACCGTGCATTGCCGATCATGCTTTACCAGTTTGGTGTGAAATATCGCGACGAGATCCGCCCGCGTTTTGGAATTATGCGTGCGCGTGAGTTTTACATGAAGGATGCTTATTCCTTTCACGCCGATGATGCGGACATCGAACGTTATTATCAAAGTGTATTTGAGGCGTACAAACGAATATTCACTCGATGCGGCTTAACTTTTCGTCCGGTCGAAGCCGATTCCGGAGCCATCGGCGGAAGTTTCTCTCATGAGTTTATGGTGCTTGCTGAAAGCGGTGAAGAGGGAATTGTGAGTTGCCAATGCGGATACGCGGCCAATGTCGAACGCGCCGAGCTGCCTCCACCCTCAACAGAAAGTGCGAAGACCACCACGGAAAAAGTGTCGGAAGTTTCAACTCCGAACGCCGTCAGCGTGGAGGCCGTCGCGAAGCTTGTCAATCAACCCCCTCAGCAATTTATCAAAGCCTTAATTGTGCTTGCGGATGAAACGCCCATCATGGTTCTTGTGCGAGGTGACCACGAATTGAATGAGGTGAAGCTTCAACGCCTGTTAAAAGTTCAGCGGGTGGTAAAAGCGAATGAAACAATCTACACGCAGCTCTCAGGTTCTCCCGTGGGATTTGCAGGGCCCGTCGGATTGACAGCGCGTGTCATTGCGGATCACGCGATACGAACAGTCACCGATGGAGTCGCAGGCGCCAACAAAAAAGACACCCACCTTCTGCACGTGGTTCCAGGCCGAGATTTTCAGCCGACAGAATACGCGGATCTGAGGAAGGCGGCCGCCGGCGATCCTTGCCCAAAATGCGGGAAACCTTTCACGTATGCTCGCGGCATCGAAGTGGGGCACACTTTCAAGCTCGGAACCAAGTATTCTGACAGCATGAAAGCGACGTTTCTCGACGCCCAAAAAGCCGCCAAGTCTTTCATCATGGGCTGCTACGGGATCGGCGTGTCGCGCGTAGTCGCGGCATGCATCGAACAATGTCATGACGAAAACGGCATCATCTGGCCGGCGGCGATTGCGCCCTGGGATCTGATCATTATTCCTCTCAATATGTCGAAAGAAGACATCAAAAAAGCCGCCGAAACTCTTTACTCCGATGCGCTCAAATCTGGGCTGAACGTTTTGCTCGATGACCGAGAAGATTCAGCCGGTGTGAAACTCAAGGATGCGGATTTGGTGGGTGTTCCCTTTCGGATAGTGTTGGGCGAACGCAAAATGGCCGAAAATAAGGTTGAGTTCCGACGCCGGTCTGAAAAAACATCCGAAGACGTTCCGCTTTCTTCCGCGCTCGCGCGGGTGCTAGAAGCAGTCCGGCCCGTCTAGCAGCCTAGCGAAACAACATTAATTTTGGTAATATAGTCCTCGTAGAGAGTGGCGAAG
>JAYWEN010000325.1:0-4223 GCA_043779245.1 Elusimicrobiota bacterium
TTCAAAACCTGGGGATATTCCGGATTGCGTGAATGTCTCTGCTGTCTTGCCCCCCATTTCCTGCGCCGAAAATCCTACAAAAGATAAAAACCTGCACAAATTCGACACCATGGGAGACGCCGCGGCGTATGCGAGGCTGGTTCAAACCGTCAACAAATCTCAGGAATTATTCATTAACACCTATAACAATTTTATTGGTGCTGGAACGGGTTCTAACAGCTCTATCTCCACGAACTCGTCTTTGAAATCCATTCTTGTAGGAGATATTCCAGAGTTGGCCGATCCTGGAACAAGTGTCTTTGGATGGAATTTTCAAGGCGGATCCCGTGCTGCTCAAAACGCATCCGCTTCTGCGACCGGATCGTCGCGTTCTACACTCAACACGTCAGGAATTCAGCCCCTCAAATTTAAAATTCACGACATCGTGGTGACCTATAAAGCGCCCCTCGGAATTTTTCCTGGTTCTCAACGTGAATACACTCGAAGTTTGGGAGAATTGGTCACACCTTCGAATCAGGCTGTAACGCCGATCGGTTGGCTAGAGATCGACGGAAATCTGACGCCTCGACTCAACGCCCAGACCTCTCTGGGCAACCAGCTGCGCATCGGGGTCGGGGTTAAAGTCCTGCGTTCAATCCAAATTTTCAATGGTCTCACCATTCCGATATCGGCTGAATCCGTAGCCTACGTAGTCGATGAATCGGGCCAGATGGGTGCCAAACAGCCTGATAAACTTCATCCCAACGTGCAGCGCCCTGTGTTCAAGCCTACCTACTGGGTAAAACTCGTGGGAGCCAAATGATGAACGGCGAACGGCATGGCAAATGGCAAAAGGCAAATGGCAAAAGTCAGAAATATTCCTTTTGCAGTTTGCAATTTGCCATTTGCCATGTCGTTCGTAGTTCGTCCGGACAGGCCATGACCGAGATGGTCATTCTGATACCCCTTTTGGTGCTGCTGGCGGGCGGGGCTGCGGCCGTCGTTTACGCCTGCATGCAAGGCCTCAAAGTTCAACAGGCGGCCAATCTCGTCGCGCGCATTCAGGGCCAGGAGCGCGTCGCGGGCGGTTTCAATTTGCAAACTATCCAACGCGACAATGGAATCTCGGGAAATACAGGGGATCAAGATCCCACCAAACAAGCCTTAGATTCTCAAACGCAGAACTGGCGATCGATGCCCAAAGCCCAGCCGACGCGCGGCACGGTATACGCCAAAATCAAAGACGCCGTGCATAGTCTTTTCGATATGTCCGATGCTCCTGACCTTTTTATTCCTCAACCCAAGTACGGATCCGTCGGTTATTCCGACCAAGTCAAAGTTATCCGTGTCTGGGATCCACCCGAAATTTTTGGATTCAAGATCCCTCCCATCACCTTGAGTGCTACCGCCTACGGGGGCGAAGATTCCCACATGTATGGCTTGGTCCGCTGGGGCAGCACGACTGTGGGCTCGTTCGGAAATAACGGGAAATTTTGGTCTCAAAGCGATGGCCGCGGAAGGCATCAAAATCTGCAAAATCCCAGCCGCGATTAACGGCGGAGCGAAAGAGCGTAAGAGTGGAGGAGCGGGAGAGAGGTGAGCAGAAGAAAAAGCGATTTCAGCGGGTGGTCCAATCATCTGGTCTCTGCGACATGGTCATAAGTTGAGCTTGGATTTGGGCGTATTTCGTTTTCAGAGAATCTGCAAGGTTAGCACCCAGGTATCCGCAGTCGCAAGAAAAGTCTATCCAAACCCACGTTTCGCTTGCCTCGCTCAATGCATCCGAAAGCTTTGAAACAAATGCTGCTGGGTAGCGTCTTTTCATCCAAGCCTCCGCTCTTTCGCTCTTAACACCACTGTCACACAACTTTGTTAAAAATAGGTTGTGATTTCATCAAAAAAGACCCATAAAAAACCTAGGCCACATGGACAGCGAGAAATGGCCCAAGGGCTAGTTCAATCGACATGCCATATCAGGTACTCTAATGCGGATGGAAAATAATCTGGTTATCCCTGGGAGGGGATCCGCCAGGATTGAGTTTTATGAAAACTGACCTTCATCAGTTCCTTTCTCGCGCGTTGGCGCTGACCGTAAGCGCCTCCATGGTCATCACTATGCCCGGAACAACGGCGTGGGCGACGACAAGCAATAATCTCAACAACGTTCAGCAGGTCGGCGAGCGTGCGGGTGGGGCGAACCACACTAACACACAACCTCTCATTCAAGTTTGCCCTCAGTCTAATCCCAATTGTTTGCCGGTGCAGCAAACGCCGCTTTTGACTCCCGAACAAAACAATTTAGCGCACAACATTCAAGATGCCATTGCCATCGGGCACATGGGGACAATGTTTGGTCCCGATGACAAACATTTGGGGAGTTCATTGCCGGGGCTGAATGCTTTTACAGCTGGAAACAAACCCGTGGATTCCTCCGTTCGCCAATCCGATATTGTTGGAACAATTAATGGCAATCCTGTCACCGCGGCTGATGTGGGGCCCGGTGGCCGTTATGCTTTTGGCGCCGATTGGAACGAAATTAATAAGTCGATGTGGGAAAATTCTGCGAAGTTTATGAAGGATTTAAATACGAACGATCAGATCAATGGTCTGATCACAGAAATGAACGATCAGGTGGCTAAAGCCAATCAGCAGGCGGTTTCAGATTTTTCCGCAAAACAGGGAGCCAGCCTTCAGAAACTTTGCAATAGTTTTAATTGCCAAAACTTATTACCTCCTCGGATTTCACCTGAGACCTCTGTGTCCGGCGTTCAGCTGCAAATGGATGCGTTGACTCTCGAGTTTCAGCATTCGATCTATGCGGCCAATTCACTCTCTGTATCTCTTCGAGCAAAAAGAGATTATTTTGATGCCAATCTTAATAAGAAGTATGAACTTGCAAAACCTTCCACGGATCCGCTCTTGACCGAAAACGGTTTTGGAAGTGCAGGGCTTACAAAAATTATGTCGAATCTTAAAACCACCCGTGCGAGCGCAAATAAAGATCTCAATAATTTGACATTGCCTTTCAACCCTTCGCTTGATGAAGCAAAGGCTTACGAAAAAAAGAAGGCCGAGCTCACGGCCAAAATTAGAAAGATCACCAATGTGTTATGTGGAACAGATTATTGCTCTGCTGATAATGATTCTCCAATTAAGTTCAAGGAAACTCCCCAGCCCGGATTAAAAAGTGGCTTGTATGCGTTAGAAACCAGCTTTAAACAGCAAAGAGACGGTGCAGTTAAGAACCTCAAAATCCTAAACGACAATTTCCTTGACCCCATTAAGGGTCTCGTCAAAACCGACGACTCACTGAGTGATATTAAAGCGACGCTAAACGATTCCTTATTAAAGACTTATGACCCGCTGGATAAATCAAAAAACCCCAAAATCATCTTGATATCAGAGGCTTTGAAGAGGGCCACTCGTCTCATGTCGCCTAAAGAGGCGCCAGAAAGCAATCTCCTGACCATTGCCCAAAGAATTCAGCAGATGGATAAAGATCTTAAAGCGATGAACCTCGCGCAGAAAACAAAGACGATGAATATGGTGGAGCTGGTTACGAATTTCAAAACCTATGACCTCTCGCTTTCTTCACGAAAACTGGCCAGTGAGCTCGTAGATCGTGCGGCCAAAGATTCTGCAACGGTTGATCGGTTGACAATGGCTATTTACCAAGGGCAAGGTGAATGTGCTGCAAAAGGGCATGTCGACGACGTCATCGCAGTGCGAGCGCAAGCCAAGCAGTTGCAGGCTGATCTTCAGAAAAGAATTAATGAATTTGAAGATATTGCGAAACAGGTAAAAGAGGGATCGGTCATCGATGAGAATGCGTCGCGAATAGCCGTGGCCAAGATGATGTGTCCCAATATTAGCGATTTATCATCTTGTAATGTCGCAAACAAAGTGACCGTTATGTCGCAGCAATTCATTACGGGTCCTGACGGGAAACAGTATTTTAA
This sequence comes from Elusimicrobiota bacterium, assembly GCA_043779245.1. Classification (GTDB taxonomy): domain Bacteria; phylum Elusimicrobiota; class Elusimicrobia; order 2-01-FULL-59-12; family 2-01-FULL-59-12; genus JANLWZ01. Next base: position 3,939 of record JAYWEN010000325.1, read on the forward strand.
TCCCGAATATATTCCTTCTAAATATTTGGATTTGGCATTAAATGCGTATGGCGCTGTTTACAAGTATGGTGGTCTGGATGGGATGCAAAAATATGGTGAGTATCGACAATTTAAAGCCGATCCTTACTTCGGCCTGAAACAAAGCGTGGCGACTTTCGACTTTTCGAATCCAGCCTCTTTAAGCCTTGCCGTGTCTCCGGATCCTTCGACGTTTAAACAATGGTTTTTCGCAAACTATGATGCGTCAGTAGCCAAAAGTTATGCGGCCAATATGGCGCCCCTGTA
>JAYWEN010000326.1:0-1767 GCA_043779245.1 Elusimicrobiota bacterium
TCCATGAAAAAGACCCCAAGACAGCCTCGGACGCACGGCATTATGCGTGGGGTGTTGGCCCTCAACTTAAGGAAGACCCTCGAACATCGCTATCAATCGCAGGTGAAAATCACCAATAAGATTAAGCAGCTCGCCAAGGACTCAAAAGTTGGCCATGGCACAATCCAGCGCGCCATGAAAGAAGAGGCTGCCTTAACAATTGACTCTATCGAACGATTGGCTCTAGCGCTGGAAGTCTCCGTTTACCAGTTGATGTTGCCTAACCTCGATGCTAACAATCCGCAAATTGTGAAGGGTGCTACATCCCAGGAGCAGCACATGTGTGCAAGATTCAAACAGAGTGCCGCAGGTCTAACGATTAGGAAAATAGCGTCAGGCTCATAGCAATGGCCCTCATCAATTGCACCGAATGCAAAAACCAGATCAGTGAGAAAGCTGCTCTCTGCCCGCATTGCGGGGCCAAGGTACCAAAGCCCAGCTCCATTTGGAGAATCTTGCAATGGCTGGTCATTATTTTCGTCATAATCCCAGCGGTCTTCGCGCTATTCACGCCCGATCATTCGTCGGACAAACCCGTGGCGCAGCAGCCGCCGCGTTCACTCACCGATGCTGAAAAGAAATCCGCACGCGAAATTGCTGACCAAGCGCAAAAAATAAAAGCACTCAATACAGCGCGTTTCGCTTGTGAGCTTTTCGTCAAAAAATCACTCGACGATCCAGGCAGCGCAGAATTTGAAGATTCCGATACTTTCTGGGCGGAACGCGGCAAAAACGGTGTTTTCCATGTTCAGGTCAAAGTGCGCGCGCGTAACGGATTTAATGCCTTGCGAAATATTACCGTTGATTGTCTGACCGCATTGAAAGATGACAATTTCGTGCCACTGAAAATCGAGCAGTTATGAAAAAGAAAAACGTGCAAAAAAACAATAGAACAACCGCGTTGATTATTTGTTCTTTTATCGCGATGAGCCTCGGCGCATGCGTATAGCTTAGAACGCGCCTGCCAAACTCATCGACGCCTTCACTCGTGGTTCCCGGTCGCCATTCCTGACCACCTTCATTTCCCGCATCACTTCCTGAAGTCGACATTCTCGTAATCCTCGGTTGGATTCGCCAATTTTCTCGTAATTCTCCTAGCACAACGCGCCAGTTTGTCGCGGACACAGGTGAAAGAATAAATCACGGAGTCGGGTTTTAATTACGATTATCTAAAATAAAACGCAATTATGGGTTTACAAGTCCCGAATTCGGGTTTATTCTCTCCCCCAAGCCACCAAGCCAGGGAGATCGGGATGCCACCACCTATCGATACCGTGTTCGCCACGGATTTTGCGCGCCGCAGCGATCTGACGCCGCCTGATCCGGCTCGCTTCACCACGCCCGGTCCTGCCGAGCGATTCTTAATCCGCCTGAGCGGCGTCCTGCTGCTGGTATTCGTCGGGTTAGTGGCGTGGCAAGCCGTGATCGAGAGCTGCGGGCTATGAACGCGGAACGTTTGGAGAAAACGATTGGCGGCACGGTGCTCTTGCCGATCGGCACTTGTTGCGATCTGTGGCCCGCGTGCGATTGCCGCGATCCCGATCTGATCATCGAGGACGCGGAGGAAGTCGAGCTATTAATCAATGGCCAGCCCGCGACGTGGACCGAGTATTGCGCGTGGCAATTCGGCCCGGAAAGCCGCGCCTAAGCGGATCGAGCAACGAGGATTTATTATGAAAACTACCGTCCAAATAATCCGCGACGACACGCATGCGATTGTGTTCGTGC
>JAYWEN010000327.1:0-2410 GCA_043779245.1 Elusimicrobiota bacterium
CCCCGCAGCGGTGCGCGCAAATCATGGGCGACGGAGTAGCTGAATGCTTCGAGCTCGCGATTGGCTTCGTCGAGTTCGTGGGTGCGAATGCGGACACGCTCTTCCAAACTTTCGTTAAGTTGCTTGATCCGTTCTTCGGCTTGTTTCGTGGCCGTGAGCTCACGCACTAATTTTGCATATCCCCGAAGTTTTTTTCCGTCCTCAAAAAGATAGAGCGGTCTCATATATCCCGTAGCCCAAAAACGAGTCCCATCTTTGCGCAAATGCCAGCGATCATCCATGGCTCTGCCATGGATCTCCGAAAGCTTCATTTCACGCTGCGGAATTTCAGCCTTGACGTCTTCGGGGGTAAAAATCCGATGCACTTTTTGTCCGATGATTTCTTGCTCGGTGTACCCTAATATTTTCTCGGCCCCGGCACTCCATCCGGTGATTGTCCCATGCACATCAAGCAGCAGGAGTGCGTAATCACTAATACTTTCTAAGACGAATCCTAGACGTTCCTGGGTATCCCAAAGTTCCTGCTTCACATGATTGGGATCCTCCGTAGCAATCTGCGTGCGTGATACGAGCAGTTCATCCTTGCTCGGCAGCGTCGGAGCCTCTTCAGCGATGGGAAGTGGATCTGGGGAGTGGTTGAGAGTCATTGGTGCATTGTATTACGAAAAATTCTTACTTCTGATAGGTTCTTGGGTGGTGAATTTGCGGACGTGCTCCCGCGGGGTGAATCGGCCCAGGTCATCACGAATAACGGAATTAGGCCTTGGTGGGAAGTTTGAAAGAGACAGTAAAGCGGCATCCCTGAGGAGAGATTTTCTCAATCAAGAGTTCCGCCGATATCTGTTTGCAAAGGGCCTTAATAATCGTGAAGCCTACGGAAGACGACGTTTTCCAATCGAAATCTGGGGGCAGGCCTGGTCCATTGTCTTGGACAACGAGCAAAATGGTCTCATCAGGTAGTTGCTTAAAATCAATCTTTAGTTCACCCTGATGTACGTTTTTCAGTGCATGTTTAAACGCGTTACTGATAATTTCGACCGCAATAAGTGCGCAAGGGATTGCAAAATCAACGGGCAAGAACACTTCCTGGGCATGAAAGTGAAGCGATGCCGGCTTTTGATCTTGCGAATAAGTCGTCGACACATTCGCGAGGAGATTTCCCAAGTAGTCTTTAAATTGAATGCTGCTCATGTCCGATCCGCGATAAAGCTGCTCATGAATCATGGACATGGACTGTATCCGCAAATGGCTTTCTCTCAGAATCTGAATGAGGGGTGTGTTTTCATGGCGACCGAGATGCATCCGCAAAAGGCTCGTGACAATCTGCAAATTGTTCTTCACGCGGTGATGCACTTCTTTTAGAAGAACTTCTTTCTCGCGAAGGGACTGAAGAATTTTATAGTTGGCGTCCTTGAGCTCTTTGGTACGTTGCTGCACGCGGGTTTCGAGCTCTCGGTTGAGTTCGGCCAGCGTTCTTTCGGCACGCTTACGATCGGTGATATCTTCCGCTATATAAGAGCAGCGTGGGGGTTCGTTTGGATTTGTTTCAATGGGCGCCACGGTGACGCCCAGCCAACGGCCATTGGGGGAGAGGAAATCAAATAGGACCGGCTTGTTATCGCGAAGAGCCTGCTTGTAATGTTTCACCCAAATGCCCACGCTCTCCGGCGTCGAGCCTAATTGCGACCCGAGTTTTCCAATCGTCGTATTGTCTGGGATTCCGAAAAAGCGGCAGGTGGCCGGATTGTCGTAGATATGACGCGACTCAGTATCGCTGACAAGTTCCACGATTCCCATGCAGATTGGAGACGACTCGTAAAAACTTCGCAAGGTCGCTACGTTTTTTCGCAGCGCTCCCTCATACAAGTAGCGTTCAGTCTGATCCGAGGCAATCGACAAGACGGAATCAATCTTGCCCTCATCTCCGCGTTCCGGAATCAGTCGCGAATGGAAGTACCGGGTTCCATTGGGCGTGGGAAAGGAAAAATCATGTGACGTCGGCATCCCACTCGAGAAAACCGAGTGCAGGAGAGTCTCCCATTCGCGACACAGCTCCGGCGGCATACCTAACTCGCGGTTCGTTTTGCCAATAAAGCGCTCTGGCGGGATACCGGTCACGTCTTTGATGACTTTATTGACATAGAGATGTCGCAGTTCGCGGTCGTAGCGCGCTATGAGATCGGGAGAATCCGTAGCCAGGGATGTAAAACTAATGGGCGGCTGGACCGTAAAAGACATGGCGGAATTATAACACTCCGCTCTCGTAACCGCTGATACCCTTCCGTGTCGTATGTAGGACTAAAGGGAGGCCATTTATGATTGGAAATCGATCGCGTTATCCATTATCTCGCTGGATTCTTGGAGGTGGGCTGCTGGCCTACGGACTTACCACCTCGGGATGGCGTCGCTG
>JAYWEN010000328.1:0-3981 GCA_043779245.1 Elusimicrobiota bacterium
CGACTCAGATCCGTCTCAGGGTACGCCCGGGGGATGTGGTCGTTGGAATCGCCGCCAGCGGCGTGACTCCGTTTGTGCGAGCCGGTCTACAGAGCGCAATGCAACTCAAAGCACATACAGTTCTCGTGACGTGCAACCCGAAGTCGCCCCGAGGTCTCGCTCAGGTGGTGATCGCGCTTTCTACAGGACCCGAAATCCTCACGGGTTCGACGCGACTCAAAGCCGGCAGCGCCTGCAAGATGGTATTGAACATGCTCACGACGGCTAGCATGGCTCATCTGGGGAAGGTCTATGGCAACCGCATGGTCGATCTTCAGCCCAAGAGCCGCAAACTGGTCGAGCGAGGCGTCGCGCTCATTCGCCAGCTAGGAGAGGTAGACGAAAAACTGGCTCGACGACTTTTTGAACAGTCCAGGGGTCACGTAAAAGTCGCGATCGTGATGGCCCGTAAAAAGATTTCGTTGGCTGAAGCTACAAAACAACTTCGCCTAAGTAGCGGATTTCTGCGCCAAGTGATATGAAGTTCAAGCCCGAACAGGAATTGAAGGCGCTCACCATAATGCAGGGCCTCGCTCTCTTCTCTGGGTGCCCCCCTGAAGCTCTTCTGGCTATGACTAAAGTGCTCGATCTTCGCGACGTGCCTGCCGGGAAAGTGTTACTCATGGATCAAGAGATTGCTCGGACACTCTTCATTGTGGCCGAAGGATCGGTTGGCATTTGGAAGCGAGTGAGTGGCGAAAAATTGCAACTGGCCACGCTCCAGGCGCCCGACTTTGTGGGAGAGCGCTCGATGTTCGAAGAGTCACCCGCGTCGGCCTTAGTGAAGTCGGAAACTAAATGCTTGATCTATGCGCTGGAGAGGGCTCAGTTTTCGGAAATCGCTACTCGCTTCCCAGGAATTCTTGAAACCATTCAGAAGAACATGATCGCTGTACGCGAAAAGCGTATAGGCCCCACCGTTCCCAAAGCCGAGGAAAACGCCTAGTCTAGTTTTGGCCCAAAGACGTATCCAATCCCAAAGGTGCCGGCAGTTCCAATCAGCACAAGCCAGGTCCATCCAATTGTGATGACATGAGTTTCCGTCAAGGTAAGAATGAGGAGATTGATTACAGCCATCGTGATCATTGCGATCACATTCGCACGATTGCTCTTACGTTTGGTGAGAAGTCCCAATAGAAATACACCAAGCAAGGATCCAAATGTCACTCCTCCGATCTTAAATGCCAACCAAAGAATTTTCTGGAAGAAGCTGAAGCCATAGGCGATGATTCCCAAGATCACGGCGAAGACGGCAATGCAAATACGCGAGAGCTTTAAGTAATGCGTTTCCGTCGCGGTTGAATTAATCAGCGGCCGATAGATATCCGTAACGAACGATGAGGTGAGTGATGCCAGAGGCGAATCGATACTTGCCATGACAATCGCCGAGAGAACGACCCCGCGCAAGAAGGCAGGCATGGCGTTGGCGATGAAGTGGGGAAAAATCGCATCCAATTTTTCCGGCATCGGCAAACCAGGATTTTGTGCGTAGAAGGCGTAAAGGCACACGCCGACCGTGAGGTAAATAGATAAGACGAAGAACGAGGCAAAAGGAGTCGTGACCATCGTGCGCTGGCTCATCTGTCGTGTTTCGACGGTGAGCAGACGCTGCATCAGTTCCTGATCCGTTCCGAACGCGGCCATCGATCCAAAAAAGCCGTTGAGAACCGCAATCCAAACAATGTTCGGGTCCTTAAGAAAGTTGGCAAAGAAATGAGGATCACTCCATGACGGCCCCCAATTAAAAACCTTCAGGCGTCCCGCCGCGCCAGCGATAGCGATCATGCCATGCCATCCGCCATGGATGTGACTGACAAGAAACACAATGCTAGCGAGGCCCGCAATGATAAACACGAGCGCTTGCATTACGCCCGTCCACACCACAGATTCGATGCCGCCATAGATGATGTAAGCGACACTGATAATGCTAAATAAAAGAATCGAGGGGACAATGTGCCAGCCGAGAAGAACCGCGACGGCCATCGAAGCGGCCATCAATCGAACGCCCGAGCCAAGAAGGCGCGTAATGAAAAAAAACACGGTGGCTGTGTACTGCGTTTCGGGGCCGAAACGGTACTTAAGAAATTCATAAATGGTGGTGCAGTTGTATTGATAGAAGGCCGGTATAAAATAATAGGCGATGGCCGCGCGAGCGACGAAGGAGCCGATGAAGAATTGCGCGTATTCCAAATTCTCCATGAAGGCGGTTGCAGGAACCGAAATGATTGTGACCGCGCTGACTTCGGTGGCCACGAAAGAGAGACACGCGGCCCACCAAGGAATGCCTCGTCGGGCGAGGAAAAAATCCTGGGTATTTTTTTGGTTTCCACCCACCCAATATCCGATTCCGATCATAACGCAGAGGAGTCCCACAAGCACAACCAAGTCGGGCCATGTGAGATGGGTCTGACCTAAAAACCACATTTCCATTTCCGTAAATTAGCATTTTTGAGAGATTAGCAAAGTGTTATATGATGGCCTCGACGATGAAATCTCCCAAAACGCTATTCGCAACACTCCTTGCCGCACTTCTCGTAAGTCCTTGCTTTGCGGATCGACGTGCCCAGGATTTGGTGGATGCCTTTCGAGAAGATGATGATCGCACGGCCAAAGTCGCGCAGGACGCGCTCGTAGCCTTGGGCGACGATGCCATTAAGCCCTGCCAAAAAGCGCTGAATGACGGAAATTTTAAGGTGCGCAAGCGCGCGGCTGAGGTCCTCGGCCGTCTCGGCCCATCAGCCCGCCGAGCGGCGCCGGATCTTGTACAGCTGGTGGGCGATGCGCAGTATGACGTTCAAGCGGCTGCAGAGAACTCGCTCCAGCGCATGGGCGAAGATGCGATTCCCGCTTTGGCCGACGCGCTGCAGAATTCGCCCGATGGATTTCGCAAGCAGGCGCTCAGTCTCTTAAGCCGTTGCGGACCTAAGGCGGCACCCATTGTTCTGAGGATCCTTAAGAAGGATCAGAGCACCTACATGCGCGCGAGTGCCGCCGAAGCTTTGGGCGAGATTCGCCCTGCGGCTGCTGAGACAGTGGAAGCACTTATATCCGCATTCTCAGATCTTGAAGAAAATGTTCGCGCTGCCGCTGCAGACGCGCTGGGTGCGATCGGAGCGCCGGCCGGTGTCGCGATCGGACCGCTCATTACGGTATCGCATGGCGATAAAGATTCGCTCGTGCGCAAGAAAGCGCTCGACGCTGTCGCTCGCATCGGCCCGGCACGCAAAGAATCTATTCCCGGATTAAACGCCGCGCTGCGCGATTCCAATCCTGAAGTGCGCCGAGACGTGATCGACTCCATCCGAATATCGACAATGACCTTTACGGAATCATTGCCTCTACTCTCGAGCGTTCTCAAAGATCCGGATCCAAAAGTGCGTCTGATGCTCGTACAGGCCAGTGTGGTGGCCGGCGGAAAATCAGCGGCCGCGCTGCCTATCTTGCGAATTGCGGTGAATGATTCAGCCAAACCCGTGCGTTCGGCGGCTATTGAGGCACTGGGTCAATTAACCGAGGCCTCAGCGGAAGCTGCCGCTGAGCTCATGCATCCTTTAGGAGAAGCAGATCCGGCCATTCGCCAAGACGCGATTCGAGCGCTTTCTAATCTGGGAAAAGCGGGATTGGTAGGACTCATTCAGGGTTTAGGTGACAATTACAGTCCGCTGAGTGATGAGGCTGCGAAAGGAATTCTAGCGATCGGCCCCGATGCCATTCCTTCCCTCGAAGCTCTCGAATCGAATACCTACCCAGTGATGAAGAAAAAAGCACAAGACCTTCTGAAACGGCTTAGACAGCCCGCTCCCAAAAAACGTCGACGAAAAACCGAGCCGTCGTGATCAAACGCTTTCCTCTTTTATTGTTTAACATGTTCTTGATTTCGGCCTGTTTGGCGCTGCCGTTGCAGGCGATAGAACCGACTGAGAAAGAACCACCCGCGGTCAT
>JAYWEN010000329.1:0-1686 GCA_043779245.1 Elusimicrobiota bacterium
CTTCTATAAGTTTTTGGTTCAGGAAAATGTGACGAGCCAAACACCTTTCGTCGGACTTCCTATGCCGAAGCGTGAAAAGCGCTTGCCGGGATTTTTGCCGGAAGACGAGATGAGGCGACTTCTTGAACTCGCGGCAGAATCCAAGCATCCGCTCGCACGGCGAGACTCTGCGCTTCTTGAGCTTTTATATTCTTCAGGCTTGCGCATCCAAGAACTCTGTCAGTTGAACGCTGAGGACATTGATTTTTGGGGGGCCATGGTGCGCGTGTTTGGAAAGGGGGGGCGCGAACGCCTGGTCCCCGTCGGAGATTCCGCACTCAAGACAATCCACGCCTATCTTGCCCTTCGTCCAAAAGGGCAGCGCGTTTCACCATTGTTTTTAAATCCGAAGGGCGCACGCCTCTCCGACCGCGGCGCTCGCATGGTTGTCGCGCGATGGGTTCGCCAAGCCGCCGTACAGCAAAATATTAGTCCTCACTCTTTCCGCCACTCGTTTGCCACTCATCTTTTAAATCGCGGTTGCGATCTGCGCACCGTGCAGGAAATGCTCGGTCACCGCAATCTTGTGACCACTCAAATTTACACGCACGTCACCGCCGACCATCTCATGAAGCAATACCAAAAAGCCCATCCAAGAGCATAACCCTCATCCACCTGCTATTACATCTGGCGGGGCCTTCTCCCTCAACAGGGAGAAGGTACAGCTGTTCTCCCTCTCCCTGCTGAGGGAGAGGTCGGTCGCTTTTGGCGACCTGGGTGAGGGCTGTAACGAAATGCTAAAAAGCATTGACAATACAATCAGTCGCCGTTAGACTAAGCCAGAATTAGGGGGCATTATGAAAACAAGAATTTTATTGGTCGAAGATGATCCAGCGTTGCGAAAGCTTCTCAAAGAAGCTCTTCCTGAGAGCATTTTCGTGATCGATATCGCCGAAACCGGACGTGAAGGTCTCGACATGATCGTCAAGCGCAAGCCCGATTTGATTTTGTTGGATTGGAACTTGCCCGATCTTAACGGTTTCGAAGTGTGCAAATATATTAAACAGAATAAAGACTGCGCGCACATCCCGATTATCATGGTGACCGCCTACTCCGAATTAAACCGCAAAGTGTCTGCCCTCGAGGTCGGAGCCGACGACTACATTACAAAGCCCTTCGAAATCGAAGAATTGATTGCACGCGTAAAAGCCGTTCTCCGGCGTCGCCAAGGCGGAGCTCCTGAAGAGGCTATTGTTAAGGCGAATATCTCTGTCAACTTGACGACCTACACGGTGGAAGTCGATAAGAAGCCCATCATTCTCACGGCGAAGGAGTTTGACCTTTTGTATGTTCTGATGAAAAATGCGGGACGCATTCTCACTCGCGAATTTCTCTTAGAGCGCATCTGGGGATACGCCGTGGACGTGTCGACGCGAACGGTGGACGTTCATATCCGCCGGCTGCGTAAAAAGATGGGAACCAAGAATGCCGATCTGATCCAAACGTTTCGCGGTGTGGGCTACAAGTTTAAAGAGGACGTCCGTAAGTAGGCTATGGCCTCATGGAGCCTAATGATAAAACCGTTATTCTTGTTGTCGACGATGAAGACTCTATGGTGGCATTGCTCAGCGAGGTTTTGCGAGGCGTTCACTATGAGGTCGCCGTTGCCCGCAATGGCGAAGAGGCCCTCGAGATACTCCATAAGAC
>JAYWEN010000330.1:0-19080 GCA_043779245.1 Elusimicrobiota bacterium
TTAGTGGATGGAAAATCCCCGGAACCTGTTTCAACCTTGTTGTTTGATCGTCGGCAAATGAACCGCATCGCACAGGCAGTCGTTCGAGGAGAAACACTCCCCCACCCTGAAGAAAATGCAATGGCGATCGAAATGAGAGAGCTGGCACGGCCACGCCTGGCGGCCGCAGGAATTCCAATGTCACGAACAACGCGGGGTCGTAGATTTCAGACTCGCCGAGAGTTGTCTGTTCGACACCTTTTATCTCCCGCGATCTTTAAGAGTCTCTTAGACCGAATATCTGATGAGGCAAATCGCAAAGCAAAATGAACATAAAGCAGATTGATCGATTTTTTGAAATCTTTTCGCGGGAACTGGGAGAAGATGCACATGTGCTATTAACGGGCGCTGCCGCGGGCGCGCTATGGGGACGTATTCGGCCGAGCTTTGATGTCGATTTTGAAGTAACCTTGCGTCGAAAGAGTCCCGCTCTCTGGGACCGGGTTGAAAAAGCGGCTGCCGCAGCCTCTCGAGAAACAGGGATCCAAGCGAACTTCGCCGATAATATTGATCGTTGGGGAATGATTTCTCTTCTCGATTACCGGAAACACAAGGTCGCCTACAAGCACTTTGGTCCACTCAAGCTCGAGCTCATGGATCCTCTGTATTGGTCTATCGGGAAAATGACGCGCTACTTGCGTTCTGATGTGGAGGATGTCATCGAGGTGTTCAGGTGTCAACGCGTTCCGTGGCAACAAGTAGTTAAGATCTGGGGAAAAGCTCTCTTAAAAAGTCCCCGCTCAACCGCCTTGCACCTTTTTAGGCAACAAGTCGAATTCTTTCTAAAGCAGCATGGCAAACGATGTTGGGGTAAAGCGTTTCCAGAGGCATCCCTTTCCGAGTTTCGTCAGGCTGCGGGTATTATTTGACAGTCAGGACGTGTCACTTTCAGGAAGCTACAAAATCCTTTGTAATATTCTCTCAGGAACATTTATGAAACTCCGTGGCGCATTTATCGGGTTTGGGAACATAGCCCAGTTCGGCCATTATCCGAGCTATGCCAAATCGACCGAAGCTGAAATCGTCGCAGTCATGGACCCCTCAGCCGCCCGACAAGAGGCCGCGCGTAAACTGAATTCCGCTATCCACACTTACTCCATGGTTGATGAGCTTTTTGCCAAAGAGAAACTCGATTTTGTCGATATTTGTACGCCCCCCTCGTCGCATGCACTACTCGCGCTCAAAGCGCTCGCTCATGGCTGTCATGTGCTTTGTGAAAAACCGTTAACGCTCAAACTTGATGAATACAAAGCCTTGGCGGATGGGGTGAACAAATCTGGCCGTGCGCTTTTCACAGTCCATAATTGGAAGTGCGCGCCGATTTTTCAAAAAGCGATTTCACTCATTAAAGAAGGACGTATTGGTCATGTTTGGCATGCCGAGATTTTCACGCTACGCGATAACGTCTGCAAAGGGGTTTCAGATGGCCAGCCCTCACCCGACCCTCTCCCTCAGGGAGAGGGCCATCGTGGACAGCTTATAGAGGACTGGCGTAAGAATGCAGCGGTGGCAGGTGGCGGCATTCTCGTAGACCACGGGTGGCATTCGTTTTATTTGCTTTTGAATTTGGTGGGAGCAGAACCGAAAAAGATTCTGGCGAAATTACTCAAGCCTGCTGATCAACCGGAAGGCTTAGAGGAAGTCGCACAAACGCTGGTTCAGTTTCCTGAAGCCAATGGCTACATCCATCTTACGTGGCGCGCGCAGATTCGTCGCAACACGATGATGGTGCAGGGCGATAAAGGAATGCTTTTTATCGATGACGACCGTCTGGTAGTGATGACGTTTGACGGAAAACGTGAAGAGTGCTTATTCCCAGCGGCACTTTCGGCGGGTTCGCATCATGCCGACTGGTTCGAAACGCTCTTGCCGACGTTTATCGAAGAAGTGGTCAACCCAACCAAGCGCGGGACCAACTTTAGAGAAGCGGGTTGGTGTTTGGCGTTAACGAGCGCGGCTTACGAATCCAGCCAAAAAGTGTCGAAAGAAATCGAAGTCTCGTTTCCCAGCTAATCCGAGACCGTTCTCTGGTAGGTCACTGCTAACGTGCGCAATCGCTTGGCCAGAGCAGGCGTTAAAGCGCCCTGCGGCATGCGCCATTCCCAATTGCCTTTGGCGATGCCGGGAATGTTCATTCGCGCTTCGGAACCCAATCCAAGTACGTCTTGCATGGGGACGATAGCCGTGTTGGATGGAGAGGCAAGCGCGGCTCGAATCATATCCCAATTAATTTCTTCGCCATGGCTGTTTAAGTAACGCGAAGCAAATTCCGCTTCCTTTTTTCCCGCTTCCTCATGAAACCAACCGACAGTGGTGTTGTTATCATGCGTGCCGGTGTAGGTCACGCAATGCGGTGGGTAATTATGGGGCTGAAAATTCGGCGCTTCGGCGTCGTCGCCGAATGCGAACTGCAGCACCTTCATGCCGGGAAACCCGAACTGATCGCGCAATGTTTTTACGTCAGCCGTCACGTTTCCTAAATCTTCAACAATGAGCGCTTCGGCTTGTTCAGCACGCAATTTCTTCAGCACAGTTTTAAAAAAATGCGCTCCGGGTCCGGTTCGGTAGGTGCCACCTTCGGCTGTGGCCGACCCCGCGGGAATTTCGTAGTAGCGCACAAATCCGATGAAATGATCAATTCTCACAGCATCAAAATAGCCGAGGATCGTTTTCAAGCGGTTCACCCACCAGGAGTATCCGTCTTTTTTCATCGCGTCCCAACGATAATGCGGATTTCCCCAAAGTTGACCTGTCTTGGAAAAGTAATCCGGGGGAACGCCCGCCACGGTGGCAGGCGAGCCATCTTCTTGCAGCGTAAAGAATTCGGGACTGGCCCACACATCGGCACTGTCTGCTGAAACGAAGATAGGCAGGTCGCCGATAAATCCGATGTTGTCTTCGGCCGCGAAGGCTTTCAGCTGTTCCCACTGCTGGCTGAATTGCCATTGAGTAAACTCGTGGAAACGGATTTCGCGGGATAGCGCGAGGCGCGCCGCCGAGATGGCTTTGGGATCTCGCTTCCTGAGATCTTTCTCCCACGTCCACCAGGCACGCGACGCGTGACGTTCGCGGAGCGCCATGAAGAGAGCAAAATCAGGAAGCCACGAGTGCTTGGCGCGGACGTCGCGTTCGAAGTCGCGCTTTTCTTTCGAGCCCGCCTCCGATTCAAAACGCTGAAATGCGGTCTCGAGGCATCGCGCTTTAAGAGACAGGGCCTCGGTGTAATCCACGCGATCTTTCGAACCTACGTGCATAGAGGCTAGCTCAGAACGCGAGAGCCAACCGGCTTCAAACAATTTGTCCGGACTTAGGAGGAGTGGATTAGCCGCAAAAGAGGATAGTGACTGGTACGGCGAAGACCCTGCACCGACGGGACTAATGGGAAGCATTTGCCACCAATGCTGGCCGGCGGCGATCAAGAAATTAACAAAGGTATGAGCGGCTGGCCCCAGGTCTCCGATTGGATACGCGTTGGGGAGAGAGGTGGGATGCATGAGGAGACCCGACGCGCGCTGACGAAGAGACCGGCTCATTTCCCAATCGGTACAGCGTCGGCAAAGAGAGACAAGAGCCCTTCCAAGGGAATACCGACCCAGTTGGGACGATGTTGGATTTCGTAGCGGATCTCCTCGAATGTTTTCTTCAAGAGGTAGATATTAAGCAGTGTTTGGAAGTCCTTCTCGTCGTTGGGGACGCATCCCGCACCGGCAATTGTTTCGCGATAGGATTTTAGAAATTCCGTCACTGCCCAGGCAGTCCAGAACGACACGGCCGGCTCAAGTTTCTCGAAATCGGCGGGCCTATCCGCTGTGGCTCGAAAGAGACCGGAATAGGCGGCATAATGGAAAGACCTCAGCATCCCCGCCACATCTTTCAAAGGGGATTGAAGCGCGCGCCGCTGCTTCACCGATCGACCTGCTTCTCCTTCGAAATCTAAGAGAACAAAATCATTGTTGGTCCAGAGCACCTGCTCCAACCGATAATCTCCGTGCACGCGAATGAGACCTTTCGCGACGGTTCGGGACACCATCGGTTTGCTGTCCGTTAATTTTTCCATCATTTCAACTACTTGGGTGACTTGGCTCTTCGCAGCGGCCGGCAGATCCTGTTCTTTCTTTTGCAGAATGCTCAAAACCTCTTTTGCCGTCTTTGAGAGCGTTGCGCTTTCGCCTGTCAGAAATTCCTTTGTTAAAGGTTTTGGTGCGAAGTCTTTTTCGTCTGCAGAGGCGCTGGCGAGTGCGCGATGCATTTCGGCCGTTCGTCGGCCAAGAATAGAGGACGACTGAAGGTACGCGCCGATGAGGTCTTGCGCAAGAGCCGGAAACGGTGCTCCGCCGGCCAGTGGAAGACCCTGTTTAAAATCCACGGGTTGGACAGACGAGATGCGTCCAAGCACCCGGTCAAAATAGCGCCCAACCTCATCACGGGTGTAGGCCCAGCCGTCCCCTTGATTTTCGACCCATTCCTGAACGACACCTAACCGGATAGAGTCTCCGCCCTTCGGTCGATAGTCTAAAGAGGCTAAGACTTTGGGGACGCGGTCAAAGGAGCTTTTTTCGGTGAGATAGCGTGTCATCTCAACGTCCGGATTGGGAGCTCCATCCAAGTTCCGATAAAGTTTTAGGACGAGACGCTCCCCCATGCGCACGGTCGTATGATTGTGTTGTCCCGAAATTTGAAACACATCCGCTTGCATGGCATCAGCAACCAGTTCTTTGGAGTAGGCCTGAAATCTTTGCCCTTGCAGCGTCCCTTGCTTGAGCGCCACAGGAGTGGCGCTTTCGGCAAGACGCAGCCACTCCCGGCAAAAGGTATCGTCGAGGGTGGCATCAAAAAGAACCCCGTCGCCTTTGGCGCCATGAATAGGCGCGAGGATCGCGGTTGGCTGCTTCACCCTCAATGCCTCGCCCTTGGGTCCCCACGCGATGGCCAGCGGAACGTGGTAGAGAAATGTTTTTCCACTCATAGATTGGGCTTCGACTAACGCAATAAATCGCGAATCGTCTACGGAATCTAATCGCGCCCAGTCCAAGAAGCGTGCGGATTTAATGGCTTCGGGTTTATTCGCATACCAGCTTTGCCGCGATAAGAAGACGGGCAGGGCATCCTTTTCTAAATCGGCACGCGTCGGTTTTTCAAAGAGTGCGGTTTGTGTGGATTTACTGAGAGCGATCGTCACACCATCTTCTTGGATTTTCTGTGTGGCTGCAGGAGATTTACTCTCCGTCGCTGTGACGGGCACAGTGACGCGCTTCAGTTGGAACCAATAAAATCCGTGAGGGCTGAGGGTAATGAAATAGGGGAGCTTGCCAATTTTAGGAAATTCAACTGTCCCAAGCATTTCAACCGGCATCCGTCCTTCGAACTCGGAAAGATCCAGTTCCGCCGGCTGAGAAAAGCGAGACAGATTGGCCACGGCTAGAAATGTCTCATCACCATAGCGCCGAACGTAGGCCAAAATTTTTCGGTTGGTAGGGTGGAGAAAATCGAGCGTTCCTCGACCAAACGTTTTAAATCGTTTGCTAATCGCAATCATTCGCTTAATCCAGTTGAGCAAAGAGGACGGATCGCGCAGCTGCGCCTCCACATTGGTTGATTGAAAGCCGTAGCCTGCGTCCATCAGGGGCGGAGCATACAGCTTGGCAAAATCGGCGCGGGAGAATCCTCCGTTACGATCGCTGCTCCACTGCATGGGAGTCCTAACCCCGTTGCGATCTCCGAGGTAATAATTGTCACCCATGCCGATCTCATCGCCGTAATAGACGACCGGTGTTCCTGGAAAGGAAAAGAGAAGACTGAAGAGAAGCTCGAGCCTGCGACGACTATTGTCCACCAAGGGGGCTAGCCGTCGACGAATGCCTAGATTCAAGCGCATGAGCGGATCGGTCGCGTATTGCGAGTACATGTAATCGCGCTCTTGGTCGGTGACCATTTCCAAGGTCAGCTCATCATGGTTTCGAAGAAAGATAGCCCATTGGCAATTGGGCGGGATATCGGGTGTTTGGCGCAGGATTTCCGTGATGGGATGCCGGTCCTCCTGCCTGAGCGCCATAAAAATCCGCGGCATGAGCGGAAAGTGGAAAGCCATGTGACATTCGTCGCCCTTGCCGAAGTAGGGAAGCACGTCGGAGGGCCATTGATTGGCTTCGGCGATAAACACCCTGTCTTTATAGTGCGCGTCCATGGCCTTGCGCATTTCTTTTAAAATCGCATGGGTTTCCGGCAAATTCTCGCAAGACGTTCCTTCGCGCTCGACGAGATAAGGCACGGCGTCGAGCCGGAGGCCATCAACGCCCATGTCGAGCCAAAAGCGCATCACCCGAATCACGGCACGTAAGACATGGGGGTTGTCGAAATTGAGGTCGGGTTGATGTGCGAAAAATCGGTGCCAGTAGTAGGCGTTTGCGACGGGGTCCCAACTCCAGTTGGATTTTTCTGTATCTTTGAAAATGATCCGCGCACCCTTGTATTTTTGATCCGTATCGCTCCATACGTAGTAGTTGCGTTTGGCAGAGCCCGGAGGAGCCTTGCGCGCTTCCTGAAACCAGGGATGCTGATCGGAGGTGTGATTGATGACGAGCTCGGTGATCACGCGCAAATTCCGACGATGGGCTTCCTTGATGAAATGCCGGAAATCCTTTAGGGTCCCGAAGGAGGGGTGGATGTCGCGGTAATTGGAAATGTCGTAGCCGTCATCTCGCAAAGGTGACGGATAAAAGGGAAGGAGCCAAATGCAGGTGACGCCTAAATCTTGAAGATAATCCAACTTCTGGATGAGGCCCTTAAAATCGCCAATTCCATCTTCATTGCTGTCGTAGAAGCATTTGACATGGACTTCGTAAATGATGGCATCTTTGTACCAGAGCGCAGCGCGGGGCAGTTCCTGGGGTTTACTTTTTCGCATAGCTTACCTTCAAACTATAGCATCCAGTCAGGGCCTATAAGAACAGCGGTTTATTGTGCGTCGCGATTGTCGTGGGACATTTTCCAAAAAATAATCAGGCCCACCATATCCCAGAATAGTTCACGGACGCGCCGAATCAATGCGACGCTAACGCCTAGAACGGGTGAGAGCCCGAGCATCGAGGCGGCAAGATAATGACCGCCTTCGTAAAGTCCAACACCGCCGGGAGCAAACAAGCCAACGACGGAGGCCAGTTGCGCCAACGCTCCAATAAACCAGGCTTCGCGCCACGTGATGGGATGTCCGATCATGAAAAATATGACCGCCACTTCAAAGGCACCTGCGATCCAGCCCACGCTGTGCCACATCACACTCCCAAGGAACCGGCTCTTTCCTTCGCGATAAAAAGCCCCGATGGAATCATCGAGCGCGATCAATTTCACCTCCTGCTTTTGCAGCCAGGGATGACCTGTCAGATTATGCAGCCAATGCCCGAAACGGCTGAACGCTCGTTTCGTGAGGAGAACCGTGAAGATAAGGATGCCGAGAGTCAAAACCACGAGAGCAATGATAGTTTTGGGGTGATGGGCGATCGAATCCTGCGTTTTATTTCCCCCGAGGGTAAGGCCCAGACCCACAAAGAGCACAAGCCCAATACTTTGAGCGGCTTTGGCGATTAAGACCGAGGAGGCGGCTTCGTTAATGGGGATCCACCGAGAAAGGAGCTTGGCCTTGAGCGGTTCACCACCCACGTAACCCGACGGAAGCAACGAGTTAAACGTTTCACCCGACAAACGGATTCCGGCCAGTCGCCATAACGAAATGGTTGCGAATTGCTTATGAAGTGCCATGCGCCAACCCGCCGTATTGGAAAGAATCCATAGGATGGGATAGAGTACGACAAGGCCGTAGCCCCACCCCAGCATTCCCAAGGACCTTTGGATATTCGCCCACCCGACCTCGCGGATAAGAACATAGACGATTATCATGCCAATCACGACGCCTACGAAACGGATGATCTTCATGAATGAGCTCTCATCAGGCGCGGGCTTCCCCGAAATTTTGTGATAGATCGCACGGAGAGAAATTAAAGAGGCGAGTCCGAGCGGCGTGTGAATAGGCAGAGAACCCCCAAAACAATTGCATAAATATTAGAACCAATCGCTGTGGCCCACAAAAACCAAGACAATTGATTGATGACCGCAAGAAACACGACACCGTAAACGAAGTCTCGGCGCGCTAGAGCGTCACTCATTTGAATAAGCTTCTGTCTCCAGACGGGTTCGTGCGATAGATTGTTTACGTCCCCTGAGACGGAGGTGAAGCTGCTTTTCCCGTGCCGCCAAGTCTGATAGCTGGCGAGCGAGGCCGAGATCAGTGTGCCCCACACCGCCGCCCAGCCCAGCTTTAAATACATAACCTTATCGGTATCGCGAAAGAGGCCTACTCCAACCCCATAGAAGACGGCGACATGGACCACGTTGTCGCCCCACAAATCGAGCCAACCGCCGATCTTGGAAATCATTTTTTTGGCACGGGCGATCTCGCCGTCGCATCCGTCGAGGATAGAGGTCCACAGAAACAGGATCGATCCAATCACCTTCGGCCTGTATCCCGGCTGCGCGAAACAAAACCCGGAGTACAAACCTAGCAGCGTTACAAAGACTGTGATCTGGTTAGGAGTGATTGGCGTGGCGAGTAATCGACGACTGATGGCGCCAGAAATCTTGCGGTCAAAATGGCGCGCGAAAAATCCGTCAGTGTCTTTGGCAAATTCCTGCATCTTGAAATTCTACCTTAAAAAACAGAAACCCCTTTCCGCAGCCTGCGACATCCAGACTAGGGAAAGGGGCTCTGAGACAGCGTGTGAATTTTTTAGAGATTAACGACGTTTCATTTTGGCGCGAGACACATCGCCCGCTTTATCCAAGAAGTAGAGATATCCCGGAGCTTTCTTCACTCCGACTTTCTGGACCTTCTCCGGCTTTCCGCCTTTCTTTCCGCCGCGTGCCATCTTTGCTCGAGAGACATCCCCTTGCTTGTCGATGAAATAGAGATACCCTTCCGCCCGCTTTACACCAGCCTTTGCCACTTTTTCTGCCATGTTGATGAGCCTCCCTCGTCTATGAATTGTTTAAATTTCGAATCGGGTTCATTCTATACCGTCGACAAAGAACAAGTCAACAGTCTTTTTTCCGACGGGAAATTATTTTTTAGCTAGGGGAGGTGTGCGGGGCAGACATCGCGGCAAAGCGAGTGGCCTCGACTGCAGGCATTGGCGGGTTCGTCGGCGCCGAGAAGCGCTTTTTGTTCAACCGATTGGTCCATATCGCAACGCGGATCGGAGCCTTGAAGGCTGTACTCGCAATCACACCGGACCTGAAGCAATTTTTGGTCGTTCGCTTCTTGGAGGTCAGGATCGGACATCTCAGGCTGATATGGGTTTTTCCCGTCGATGGTGCGCTTGTCCACCGCCTGACACGCACGGAGTTTGGCATCGACACGAAAATACTTGCAGGCCGAGAAAGCTGGACCTGCCATCAGACTGACTATAAGGAAGGATGGAAGGATCTTCTTCATCTCGAGTAGGTTTAGCCCCTACTTCTGGCGGCTGTCAATCTTTTTGAGATAGGACTAACGGGGAGGCGAAAAAGAGCCTAGTTTGCGAGGAGATTATTGATCTTCGTCCATTCCTGCTCGGTGATCGGCTGCACCGAGAGCCGGCTGTTCTTTACAAGAACCATAGACTGGAGAGCAGGCAATAATCGGATCGCTTCGAGCGTTAGCGGCTGCGCGAATTTCTTAACGAATTTGACGGCCACAGCGTCCCACCCGGGCTTTTCGGCGGTGGGGTCCGGGTAGGCCTCCCGCACGACTTCCATGACACCGACGATGGCCGAGGGCTTTGCGCTGGAGTGGTAAAAAAACGCCCTATCACCTGTACGCATCGCACGCATGTTTTTGCGCGCCTGGTAATTTCGCACGCCATCCCAGCCGGCAACACCTTCTCGCTGTAAATCATTAATCGAGAAGGTGTCGGGCTCTGATTTCATAAGCCAATAGGCCATGCTGAGATTTTACTTCTTTGGATCAAGCGGCGTTTCGGGCAATGAACTTTTTGATGTCTTCAACATGTTCCACGATCAATCGGGCTTTTTTGACCCCGAATTGAAAGGGGAACCTGTCGTCAGGGGTTTGGCGAATAATCAGCATCGCGTTACCCCGGTATTCTCCTTCTAGGACTTCTGCCATAAGAACTTCCTCCTTTATGATGATGTGTCTCATAAAGTTAGAGGCGAAATCCTAGAAAATATTCACTCTATTAATTCGGATATGACTTGAACAGAGCGCTTGCGGCAGTCCAGACGAGCGTCAAGGCCACCACGATCGCTATCGCATAACCGACCCAAAGCAGTACGGTAAAGAACGACCGCAGAGGTGATCTTCGAATTTCGTCCTGGTCGTTACTGGGTTCTTGAACAATGGAGTCTAGAAGTGTCTCTCTTTCTGAATTTTGCCACGTTGACGGGGGTCTTTGCTCTACGGTTTGGGGTGAGTGAGAATCCGCTTGTTCTGGGACGAGTGTGGGGACAGCGTTGTCAGCCATAAGTACACCTCCCTTTTCCCCATTAAAGCGCTCTTGTGACCGGAAAGCAAGCCGCCGGTGGGCGGTATAAAAAGCCCTTGCAATTTCATGGTTACGGGTACAAACGTACCTCGTAGGCAGCCAGGCGTATATGAGTAAACGAGCACTCTTGGCGTGGGGTTTTCTATTTGCAGCCTTTGCAGCACCAGGGCTGGCCGCTAATCTCATGTTGACGGGCAAACCAGTTTCGTGGGAAAACTGGGGCGATTCTCAGACAGTGGCCTCGGCACCTCTTACGATACAATCTGACGAAACCCCCAATCAGAGACGTCAAAGACTAGGTCTGCCTGTGGAACCCTCGCTCCCCGCCCAAGAGTTCGGTGAAATTTCCGAAACCCCTAACCAGCGCCGCTCGCGCCTCGCCGCCATAGGCCAAATTCCCGCCACTGACTATTACGTACAAGACTCGCCGGAAATTGATGAAGAGTCAAACGACAGGCTTGCTGCTATAATCCGCTAGTTTCGTAAAGCTTTCTTACGCAAAAATATGTAACCCTTCGGACTAAATTTATGTCTTAGCAGGAGAATAATTTTATGATGCATTTTCACCCTCATATTACCTTTGAACCCGTCGTAGCCATTGTCGCCGGGCTAGCAATCCTCTTTCAGCCGCGTTTACTGAGCTACATTGTGGCACTCTATCTCCTGTTTACGGGAGTCGTTCACCTTCTCCAATAGTACGTTGGTCTTCTAGGTCTCTCGGTCCAGGTTTTAGGGTCTTGACCGTGTTTCCTAAGGCTGGAATAATAGGGTTCTTCCGTCTCGCAACATGAAATCCTGGGGTCATTAAAGGACGTTTGTATGGTCGAAGATCTAACGGTAGTTGCTACTCGTGAAAGGCGGCGATACAGCCGGCTCGTGACGACGGGCGACGCCCAAATTGTGATTCCCGATGGATCTCGGCACCGCACCTTACAAGGAAAGATCGTTGACGTCAGTCCGACCGGCGTAAAGTTTGAAGTAGGCACTCAGTATGTTCTGCATCCCGGGGATGAAGCCACTGTCGTTTGGGATCTGCCGCCCAGCCTTGGCTATACGCTCTACCGGAAAACCTACAAGATGACCGGGTCCATCACGCGGGTCGTCAACGCCAATGGCGCCGGCTACGAGCTGGGCATCCGCTTCAACCGCCTCATCCCAGAACACGTCCAACGAGTCAACACCCGCCCCCAACGCATTTCCGCGGTAGCCATGGCGATTTTGGTCGCGATCGGAATCTGCATCCTCAAAACACATAACGTGATTTATTACTGGTGGGCGCCGATCGCCAACACCTACAGTCTCTTAGTCTGCACGTACGTGTATTTACGCGTCGCCATGTCCATGTTCTATAAGGAACCCGAGGACAAGGGATACACTCCATCAATTTCTATGATCATCGCGGCCAAAAATGAAGAAAAGCATATCCGCGAAACCATCACCCACGCGTTTGACTCGCGCTACCCACAAGATCTGCTGGAAGTCCTCGTGATCGACGATGGTTCGACTGATAAAACCAGTGAGGTTCTAAAAGAACTGGCGGCCGAATATCCGCGACTTCGGGTATTTACTCATGCCGAAAACAAAGGAAAGCGCCATGCCATGGCCCTTGGCGCGCAAGAAGCGAAAAATGAGATTTTAGTTTACGTCGATTCAGACAGCTTAGTCGATGAAGAAGGCCTTTATCGCCTGATACAGCCGTTTCATGATAAGTCGATTGGCGCCGTAGCCGGAGAGATCAGCGTCGTTGTTGAACCAGACAATTTCTTCTCCAAGATGGAAGTGGTGCGCTACCAAATTTCTCAGCGCATCATCAAAGCGTCGGAAAGCCTTTTCAATGCGGTGACCTGTTGCTCAGGTCCGTTTGCGGCTTACCGTCGAGTCTCCGTGATGCGGGTGTTAGATCCCTGGCTCAATCAGACGTTTGCCGGCGAACGCGCCACCTTTGGCGACGACCGCAGTCTCACCAACTTTATTCTGCGTACGCACCGGGTTGTTTTTCATCACGGCGCGATCTGCTCCACCTATGTGCCACGCACCTGGAAAACGTATTTCCGACAGCAATTGCGTTGGAAGAAATCGTGGGCGCGGGAAACGATGATTGCTTCCACATTTATGTGGAAGAAGCATCCTCTGGCCGCCGTCCCATTCTATGCCGGTATTTTTATTACACTCTTTTCCCCCTTGATCGCGTTGCGCGCGTTGTTCTATTTGCCGGTCTTCTTATCGGTCAGCCCGCTACCTTATTTGACGGGACTCACCCTGATCAACGTGTTGTTGGCCTGCGTGTTTTTCTATTACACCCGATCAAAGTATTGGCCATACATCCTGGCCTTCGTCGCGCTCTATATCGGAGCTCTGTGCTGGCAAACCTATTACGCGATCGTGACGATTCCGAAAAATCATTGGGGGACCCGCTAAATGGCGGAGCTCACGGGCGAAGAATTTTTCCCTCACGACACCTTCCATAAATCGTGGACTGTCTTTTGGCTTTTAGCCATCGGCAGCGGGATTTGGTTGTGGCTTAGTTTTTTCCGCCCCACACCGATCACGGATGGACCACGCGCTGCAATCTCCGCCGGGTACGATTGGTTTCTTGTGCTCCATATGCCCGAAGTGCCGAAAGATCCGGCCAAGGCCGCCGCCTCGCAAGCCATGTATCGCGGATGGCTTGATGCTCTTGCAAAAGAAGGCTACCAGCCGATGCTCCTCAGCGATGTGGAGAAGCGCCTTCAAGACGGCGTGGGTCTTCCTAACCGTGCGATCGTTCTGGCCTTTGAACCGGCCTATTTCCACACCTACGACGTACTGGCACCGATCTTTGTGCAATACCGCTTTCCGGCCCTCTGGGTGTCTGATCACACCGCACTCTTACGCGGAGACCGCCACTTTATCCATCAACGCCAAGCCAAGATGATGATCCATTCCGGTTTTTGGGACATGGCCTACACCGGAGACGGGTTCTGGCGTAAAGCGTCTGACGCGAATGCCATGGTCATCAATGAAACACGGAATGCCGAGTGGGTTCCGGACACCGGCAACAAAGCGTTGAATTGGGCGACGTCACTGCCTCAATTGAATCGCTTGAACGTGAGTTCGAAATGGACGCCTGAAGAGTTACTCATGCGGCTCGAAATGGAGTTGCCATTGGAAGGCACCGTAAGGTTGGGCGTTCGACGGATGCTGCATCGTTTGTGGGGTGTGGTGATGACCTCTCCGCAAAAAAATAGTGTGTTTACGATTCAGCCAGGCCTGGGCGCTACTTCCGCCAATATTTATTGGCTCGGGACACGTGGCGTGCAAGACTACTCGATTTCCGTCGACATCCCATCTTATTTTGGGGAAGTGTCTTTGGGCTTACGCTCCGATCGAAAAAATAGCGAAGGCCTGGCCGTCGGGTTTACCCGGCACCGCGTGTTCATCGATCAAACGATCCAGGGCGTGCGCAGACGTTTGGCGGTGGCCCCTCGCACAAGCAACACGCAATCCATTAAGGCTAAAATCGTTCTCGTGGGATCCGATCTCTCCGTCTCACTGAACGGCGCAAAATCACTTTCGGTTTCTTTAACATCCGTGCCACCGTCTTCACAGGGTCTTGTTCGTCTTCAAGTATTCGATCGGGTCAGAGGTGCGGCGCGCGCCGACTTCGTCAATCTTTCTTTGACCTCATTGAGCCAATCGCATCTCCGTTCTTCCAAGTGAATAAAACACTCAGCCTTTCGTTAACCGGACTAGCACTGGCCGTATCCTTCAGCTCTGGGACCCGTCTCGCGTTGGCCAAACGGACAAACCTTTCCGACATTCAAAGTGATGCCGTTGAAATGTATCAAGCCGGTCGATACGAAGCCGCCATTCCGCTTTATCGGCAAATAGCCGCCGCCCAGCCCAAAAACTCTGGCGCGCTGAAAGATTTTCTCGTCTCGCTTTCTTTAGCCGATCATGCTCCAGAAGCCGCCACGGTCGCTGCCAGACTTGTTCGACTCACACCGAATGATATCGAAGTTCATTTTATGTACGCTCGGGCACTCTTGCTCACGGGGAATAAAGAAGCCGCCCAAGCTGAAATTCAGCGTTGCCGAGAGCTTGATCCCAACGAACAGCATATACAGCTCGCCGAAGCACGCCTAGAGGGCATGCTCCATGAATACGAAGAGGCCATAGCCCATATGGAAAGCCTCGCCAAAGCATATCCGGATTATCATGACGTATACGCCGAGCTTGGCCGTCTGCAATCGACTGTCGGAGAATACTCGAAAGCCTCTAAAAATTGGTCCTCTGCCGTGAAATACTTTCCTCAAAATCGTGGGTACCTTTACCATGAGGCGGAGGCATTGTATTTCAGCGGTTCCCCTGATGAAGGTCTCAAAAAGATGCAGGTGTTGGTGTCCACTGAACCCATCTATGGGCCCGCGATCGATTTTTTAACGGATACCTACATCGCTCAAGGGGATTACCACAAAGCCAAAGCACTCCTCAAATTGCAACTGCAAAACCCAAAGATTGGAGACGAAGGTCTCTTACTCAAACAGATTCTTATGAGTAAGAAAGAACAGCGCTGGGGTGAAATGATCGAGAACGCCGATCAATGGCTCACGCTCGATCCGAAGAGTAGCACCGCGATGAAGTTCAAGGCAGAGGCTTATAAAAATCAAGGGCACTATACGAAAGCGATCGCTCTTTATGAAACGATTTTACGCGAAAACCCTTCAGGGATTAGCACATGGCGTTCTCTGGCTCTTGTGCAAGACTTAAATGAACATCCCGAGTTTGCGTTGGAGGCCATTCAGAAAGCGATCACGCTTGACCCCACCGATCCATACCTTCTCATTTATCAAGCCTATTACCAGTATGAAGCGGGCGACAGGACGCTGCCGAAATCCAGCTTAAAACAGTGGATTGCCGATCATCCGGAACCAGCCTTGCCCGTCTTGCTCTACCATGGTGTGACACCCTACGCCCATGATCCTATACTGGCTTACTCTCATCACCAATCCACATCAACCTTGGATGATCATTTGAAAACTCTTCATGAAGCCGGATACACCGCCGTGACCGCCGAACAAGTGAATGCATGGATCAAAGGTCAATCGTCTTTACCTGAACGCCCGATCCTCATTACGTTTGATGACGCTCGCCTCGATAGCATTCGTTCCTCCGACCCTCTGCTGAAAAAATATGGAATGAAAGCAACGATGTTCGCGCCTTTAGTCAATGTAGATGAGTACCTTCCAAAATATGCTTCTTGGAGAGAATTAACAACCTCTTATAAAACCGGCCGTTGGGAAATCCAATCGCATGGGGACCATGCCCATGAGCGAATTCTTATCGATGAATCGGGCCGCCGCGGACTTTTTCTTCTCAACAAAGCCTGGCAGAGTGACAAGCATCGCTTAGAATCCGATGAAGAATGGCACACACGCGCATGTGGCGACTATGAAAAAAGTCAGCGTAAAATCAAAAACCGCTTAGGCTATGAGCCAAAGGTGTACGCCTTCCCAGAAGGCAATTACGGTCAGGAAGAGAATTCAAATTCACCCACTGCCACGGCCGTGAATCTCCAATGTGTGGCTAAGACATACACAACCGCCTATCATGAAGATGACTTTGGCTTTAATGTTCGCTCTCGCGATCCGATGCATTTGACGCGCTATGAACCTGCCCAAGATGAAACTGGGAAATCGCTTCTCCGTCATTTGACAGATCAAGCCCCTGCCACGCTCATGGTCCGAAGACTATTGCGCGAGGCCGCGTGGGAACGCCGTGCTCATGAGGCCGACTATTGGCTAGAGGAGCTCAAAAAACGTGGGGTCTCCTCATCAACTCTACAGGTTGAAGAAGCTCGTATTCGTTTTGGCATGGGCGATTTACAGGGAGCCCGAACGTTGGCTGAAAATGCTCTTCGTGAAGACAACTCCTTAGAAAATCAGGATCTCGTACGCGAACTCTCTAAGGCCACCCGATCTTACTGGAACGGGAAGTTCACGTATGAAGAAGATAACCACAGCCGCATTAGCCGACGCTTTCGTCAAGACTTGGGATATTGGCACACCCATGGTTTTGATTGGACTCTCCACCATCTTTTTGGATCGTATTCCGAAAGCGATGTGCCGAGTGTGACTGATCACGGCGGAGGGATCGGCGTGGCTCATAATGTTGGCGACTCTCACCGCGTATCCCTAGACGTTACAGGACATGCTCTATCGGCAACGGCAAAAAATACTTTCACCCTTTTGGCAGCCCTTCATTCGACTTGGGGCGCTTATTGGAGCACCGACTTGGAAGGAGGCCGAGATGTGTACCACTCGGCTCGCGCGCTGGATGCCAATATCATCAACAATTATGTTACAGCTCAGGGGCAATGGCATCCGACCGTCGATTGGCAGGCCTTAGCACGAACTCGATTTGAGCATCTTTCGGATCACAACAGTCGTGTCACCGGCATCGTGGAAGGCGGGCACCGCGTCCTTTTCCCTAATTTTTGGATCATGGCGCGAGCGACACTGGAAGATACGGAGCACCTCAGCTTAAACTATTACAGCCCTCAACTATTGCAGATCTATCAAGTAGGCCCCAATTACACCTATTATTTTTCCCGAGAATCGACACTGAACATTGCTTACATGCCAGGGTATGGAAAAGAAAAAGCATCAAGCGGGGAGTTTGTCAACGATATCGATGTCACCTTGAATCTACAGCTAACGCCCTCTTTATCCTTCACCCCCTCCGCCTTTTTCATACGCCAGCCGACGTATCATCGAAATACCTACTCGGCATCTCTCACCTATCGTTTCTAGTTTTTTATTTTCTGGGTGGCCTAAGCAGAGGTCAGAACGGATGGTGCGTTTTGGAGAAGTAGCGCGCGCGTTTGATCCAAGTTCTTTCTGAAAGACAGCCACTCGAGCCACGGACGAGACACGTCTTTGACCGGCATCAGGGCATTCACTTCCCCGTCTAGCACCGCCCCATCGATTATCGCCGGATTCGCCCCGGCATTCCGATCAGCCGCACTGATGGCGCTAATAGAGAGACCGCTCTTCGTGACGTTTCTGTGGCGGTTTCGATTCTCTCGAATGGGTTTTGCGATGGTCATCACGGCAGCGGGTGTTAAGCACAATCCAAAAGCGATGATCGTCGCCGCCATCCCGAACGTCGTGAACATCACGTAGCCCAATGTTAAAACACCACCCCAAGAGCCGAGCGTTGCCCCTGTGGAGTCAGACTCCGTTTTCCCAGGCTGCAAAACTAAGCCGCATTTCTTAAGGACATCCTCTAAGGGGATAGAAAACAGGCTTTGCAAAAATGGAATGCGGTCTCGGGTTGGCATATGAACATCGGGCAACTGAATTTGAAAGCGAGCTCTCTGACGCATGAATTGTTCTGCGAGACGTTGCGATTCTGACTGCCTGATTGGTGGGAGAGCGCTGAGAAAAGAAGCCCAGACATTCGGAAATGATTCTAATTCCCTAACCTCAGTATCAGAGTAAAGGTAGCGCAGCACCCAAATGCCTACTTGGTCACTAAATGTCTCATCATCAGTTCGAAAACCATGTGTGTATATCTGTCCGTGAAGTTGTGCTGCTTTGCTTGAGAATTTTTCTCGATTCATCAAATGAGCGAGTGCATATCCAAAGGCATAAGCCAGGAGTGGTTCCGAAACCATGGCTGTAAGGCGCACATCAAAGGTCACCTGAAGATCCTCGATGTGCCCTGTCGAACGGTTTTGTCCCAATTCCAATGTAGCCTTTTTGATTCTTTGCTGTTGTGCGGACGTAAGTTCAATATTCTGCAGTAGTGCGGCTCGAACGGCTTCGAAAATCCGCTCCGCCCGGCGAGTCGCGCTGGCCATGTCTTCGGATGAGAGTGACATGGCCTCGCTAACGCTAAGTGAAGAATCTTTTAGTGGACGCGGGGTCTGACGCAAAGAATCAGAATCAGGGGACTGATTATCAGAAACAGGTTTTAGTGAAGACTCCATCGCGAGGATATCTCTTCTCATCTCTTCGGCCGAGGAGTAGCGATCAGCGGCGTTAGGAGCCGTCGCTTTGGAAATGATCCTTCTTATTTCCGCCATTTCCGAAGCCGGCGCATCGATGTGAGGCTGAAAGCCGATGCGGATTCCTTCCTGATATGGGGTAAGTATGAGTGCATGGCGGATAGTAATTCCGAGAGCGAAAACATCTCTCGATAGACTTATCGTCTCGGTGGAATTCATTAAGGACTCAGGCGTAAAAAATGGTGTTCCCGGCACGTAAAACCTCATTACACCAGCCAATGCAAAATCCTTTAAATAAGCCCTTTTTTGAGTCATGACAATATTCCCAGGCTTGACGTCATTGTGAAGAAAGGACTTTCTATGCAAGAAAGCCAAGGTCTCCAGAACGTCATCGGCCATCCGAAGAATCACAGGCAATCGATCTTGGAAGGGCGTCGAATTTTGTCTCCACATTTCAATAACGGCATCCAGATTCGGACCATCCAAAAAGTCCTCTACATAGTATTCTCCTTGCTGCAG
>JAYWEN010000331.1:0-5526 GCA_043779245.1 Elusimicrobiota bacterium
GCTTGTAAGCATCATCACATCGGTGGGTCTCGACCATATGGACTGGCTCGGTCAAAGCGAGTTGGAGATCGCTCGCCAGAAGGCTGGCATCATCAAAAAAAATGGATTTGTGGTTTCAGGGGTTCGTGGAGCTGGGCGAATTGCGATTATCCAAGCCGCTCGTGGGAAGCACTCGGTTCTGCGGGAGATAGATCGACACTTTACAGCCGAATCGCTCACTTCTTCCTGGCGGACCGGGCAGCAAACGGTTCGCTACTCACCCATCGAGCACGCGTCGCAACAAATCCCATTTGGGCTTCTAGGAGCACACCAATCCGATAATGCCGCCTTAGTAATGGAAGCTTTAGAACAGCTCAAACGGGTGGGATGGAAAATACCAACTTCTTTACGGGACAAAGGGCTCCGAAACGTTCAATGGCCCGGCCGACTTCAGGTTATCAGAACTCGCCGAGTGCCTGTTCTTCTAGATGGTGCGCACAATGTTCCAGCTATGCAAAAACTTCTCCAAGCCCTTGCATCTTCTTTATTCAGAAAGGTTCCAAAGACGTTTATATACAGCTCTTATAAAGATAAAGATATCCAGTCGATGGCGCGAATGATAAGTCAGGTAGCTGCAACGGTTTACCTTTGTCCGCTTCCTGGATCACGCGCGAGTTCGATGGAGAACCTTCGGTCTGCATTTTTTCGAGACAAAGTGTCTGTCCATTGCTTCGGATCTTGTCGTGAGGCGCTTACGGCGGCTCAGCGTGACACGCCGAAGGACGGTTGTGTGGTGGTAACCGGCTCGCTTGCTCTTGTAGGAGAGGCTCTCTCTCACCTGAGTCTCCCAGCCTCGGTCCATATAGTCGAGCGCGAAAAATCTCATGTCTAGACTTGCGTTAGGGATCGATATGGGCGGTACCGGCATCAAAATGGGCTTTGTTGATGAACAGGGCCACCTGTCGAGCACGTTCCGTCTCTCAACCCCAGTGAAGACCGATCCGGATGAGGTCGTGGAACTCATTTCCAACCATGCCGAAGTCATGATCGGGCGTGCCGGCAAACGAAACGTAATTGGAATAGGACTGGGATGCGCAGGTGACATTGATCCGGTCTCGGGAACCGTCCGGATATCTCCTAACTTAAATTGGAAACAAGTTCCTCTTCGAGCCTTACTGAGGAAGCGATTGAAATTTCCCTTATGGGTTGAAAATGACGCGAACGCCGCATCGTGGGCCGCTTATGTAGTTGAAGCCAAACGCAAAGTGAAAACGCTTCTATGTGTGACGGTCGGTACCGGGATCGGAAGTGGAATCGTGATCGATGGAAAACTCTTTCGCGGGGCTACCGGCACAGCCGGTGAGATGGGACACATGACGCTTTTTCCTGACGGAGTTCCGTGCAACTGCGGGAACCAAGGCTGCACTGAGCGTTACATCGGTGCGCGCGCCATGGCCGCAGAGGCGATCCGCGCCATCGAGGCTGGAGAAAAAACACTCATCACAAAACTCGCCCAAAATAACCTGAACACCATCACGCCCTTTATGATTCAACAAGCCGCGCGGCGAGGCGACAGACTCTCCATCCAGCTATGGGAACAAGCGGGTGAACGCTTGGGAATCACCTTAGCCTCAGTCGTGAATTTATTGAACCCTGAATGGATTGTTCTTGCGGGTGGACTTACACGCTCGGGGAAACTCTTGCTCGATCCCCTTCACCGTACAATTCTCAAGCGCAGTTTTCCGACGCCCGCCAAGGCCGTAAAACTTATGGTTTCGAAATTGGATCAGGATTTAGGAATCGTAGGCGCAGGCCTCTTGGCGCATGAAGATTCTAAATAAAGTGCTCCTGAAGCGAGTTGGCCTTTCGCTTCTTCTCGTTTTCTCTTCGCTGTGGGTAGTAAAACCCGTTTACGCCTTCAACCCCCATGAACCTTTCGACATTTCGTCAGATCTCCTCGAATACGACGACGCCACTCAGAACGTGACCGCCCAGGGGCATGTGGTTGTGGTTCAAAGCAGTTCCACTTTGAACGCTGATCTCGTTCGTTATGACCGCGTCCACAAGCAGATGATTGCCCGCGGCAAAGTGGTGCTTCGTGAGAAGGGGAACATCTTTCTGGGCGAGCAACTCGATTACGATCTCGAACAGGAAAAGGGATTAATCCTAGGGGCCAAGGCGTACGGATCGCCCTGGCTTTTCCAAGGCGCCTCGTGGGAAAAAAATAAGGATTATTACATCGGCCGGCACGCGTCCTTCACCAGCTGCGACTTGATCGATCCTCATTACCACATTCGTTCCAGCCGAGTGCATCTGATCCCTGATCGACTCTTTTGGGCTTGGAACAACGTATTTTATGTCGATAAACATCCTATTTTTTACACGCCTTTTCTTTATAAGGCGTTAGGTCCTAGACGCATCGTATTCCAAGTCGAGCCGGGTAACGACAGCGTCAAAGGCGCATTCGCAAAAACCACCACAACGATGCGATTCACCAACACGGTTTACGATAAGGTCTTCGTGGATTACTACAGCACCTCAGGCATAGGGTATGGGAACGAATTTAATTACCGTGGCAAGGATTACAAAGGATCGTTGTTCGGGTACTATATTGATCCTAAAGGAAGAACAGAGAACATAGCCGCTCCTAGCGGAGAGCAATACAACATTCGAGCCTACCACTGGCAAAAGCTGAACCACGATACGATCTTCCAATCCAACGTGAACCACCGCAAGAATGTTTCGTTCAACAACGAATATTTCACACAGGATCCGAACCAAGCGGTGACGAATGTCGCGAATTCAATCGCGGTGACCCACCAGAAAGGGCATGTGAATCAGCGCTTGCTCGTTCAGGGGGTTGAGGATCTCGATTCGGGTGCTAGTACACAATCGGGCGACTTGCACATTCAAACGGCGTCGATCCCTCGCTACGAGGCGACCTTGTATCAGATCCCGCTTTGGAAACCAATTATCTCTACCAATACGCTGGATCAAGTTCTCCATCCAGTGCATCTCGGTGTCGTGCAGCTCACGGCAATCGGGGCAGCGGAGGATTTCTATGCACGCAGCGATAAAACATCACGGCTTCGGGCCAATACCTCGGCGACAGTGTCTGAGTCGATCAATCTCTCGCGGAAATGGTCATTCACGCCGTCACTCACCCCCTCACTGCGATGGCAGGATAAATATGATCCTTTCACACCGCCAACCGTGACAACACCCACAGTCATCGTCATTCCCATTGGAATTTTTCGAGGGTATCAGGGGCGAATAGGGACTTCGCATAATCTGCGATTTAGGCCCGTGCGATCATTGACACTGGACCAGACGTACAACCTTACGTATCGCTTAGCCCCGAACGCCACGACACTCGACCGCGGCCTTCAGGACGGAGGGGTGGAAACAAATCATTTAGATTGGCTCCTATTCATGCGCCCGAGTCGTTTAGTTCTGTGGCGCTCGTACTCCGGTTATGATCTCAGGAACCTAGCAGACGAAGACCCCACTTTTTATCGGCAGCGGCGAGTGGATCCCTGGACGAACGAAATAACGTTCATGCCGCGCCAATCGGCGTGGGATTATTTCGTCCGTTATCAGCTTGGGTATTACCCCACTCGTGCGCGTCTGTGGGAAGTGGATGTGAAGGGACGGTTCGCCCACAGAACCTCGTACCAAACGGGTCTCTCCTTCAACGAAAGCCAGCGGGGATTCGTCACGTGGAATAACAAAGTTGGTTTTTATGTGAGTCCGAGCTGGCGTGTGGATACGATTCTTAATGTACTGATGCCCAATCGATCGTTAAGTTCGATCAAAGGCGGAAATTTTATTCAATCCGAATTTGTGGTGACGCGCGACATGCATTGCTGGACCGCGCAGTTTTCGTACCGCAATTTGCCGCCCTTCACGCGACAGTATTCGGTACTGTTTAATTTGAAATTAGGCGCTCAAGCGGTGAAAGCGATGACCGATCAAGAACTTGAAGAGCAATTCTATCCATGGCGAGCCGCGCAGTAGCGGGTCAGCTGATTTTGTAGAGGAGATAGTCGGGGTCATCTTCCACTAGCAAGCCGTGAGCACCGAGAAAGTCCTTCCACTCTGGCAAGCGTTTCTCATTGTCTTCCTTTGGTACGAATACGAACCGAACACCTTGCTTGAACTTGAGTAACACGTCTCCCGTTTTCGATTGTGCGGGGTCTAGAGCATACCCATAACGATCGAGATAATAGAGATGTTGGGGAACTTCATGCGTCATGACAAGAATAAGATCATTAGGGCCGCTCACCCGAGCGAGCGTGTCATGGGCTCGGGGCAAATACCCATAGTCTAGGCGATACCAATGTTTGATGCGGAGTGCCGCGTGCAGAGGCATACCTATGATTAATAGGGCAGCCAGCCACCGCGCCCTGGCATTTGTTTTGCAGCCTTCAAGACAAGCGGAAATTCCGATGGCGATCCAAATAGCGGAAAGCGGCGCCAACGGCAAGAGCGTATAGCGATGAATCAACCCGTACTCGCCTAAGAGAGCCACATAGAGAACCGATGTGGCCGTCCAAAACAGAAGCAGTCCAAAAGACTTGATGGTCGCACGAGTGCGAATGGCGACGATAATGAAAAAGATTCCTGAATAGGTCGTGACGAGTTCAGGGATGCGAGATATAAATTGGTTCTCCCAAAGTCGCCTCGTGAAAATCGGGACGAGATTATCCCAATGCTCCTTCATTGAAAGCGGCAATATAACAACGGGCGCCGATTTGGCGTAGTGATACCAGGCTTGAGTCGTCAAGAGAACAAGGAGGATGCAGGAGAGCCACGAGATCTTAAACAAACCGCGCCATCCGTATCGCTCCACTCCAAGATAAAGCCACACCGGTCCGATCAAATATAAAAACGGTAGTTTCAGTAGTGGAGCAAGCGACGCGAAAGCGATCACGAGTATCCAATCACGCCAAGAATGCGAGTCGGAAAGCCAGCGATCGGAATAATAGAGGAAACCTAAAAAGCCCCAGAGTGCCATGGGCTCAGGCTGAACCGTTCTCGTAAAATAAATGTGGATGGGGAGCGAACAAATGACGAGCGCACTCCAGAAAGCAATTCGGTCGTCCCAACGTCTACGCGCAAATAGAAAAAGATAAACAGCTCCCCAAGCCGCCAAAACCATGCTTAAAAGGCGGCCAAAGATGTCTTTGAGACCAAACAGTTTAAAAAGAATGGCAAGAATGTAACTGTAAATAGGAAATTCGGTGCCCGAACGTCTTGGCGGCCCATACATATCGATCTCAGGATTCAAAAAGGACATTCCGTGACGAACGTAATTGCGAGCCATCGACGCCGTTTGGCTTTGGCGATAGGCATGATAATCGCGCAGCGGAGAAAATAGGCCTGGGAGGTGAACGAGCAAGCTCCACGAAATAATTAAAATAATGGTCCTTCGAGATTTCATGGTCTGGAATTATACGCCAAATTGACCCATACCAGTGATTTTGTTAGAGTGCTTCAATGAAAGGGATTATTTTGGCTGGAGGAAGTGGCACAAGGCTCTATCCT
>JAYWEN010000332.1:0-2321 GCA_043779245.1 Elusimicrobiota bacterium
CGCTCGAGCCCTCCGACGAGTAGCCGTTTCAAATGAAGTTCGAGGGCGATACGCATATAAAGCTTCGACTGCAGCGCATTATGAAAGGTTTCGAAAGGCCGAGCGGCGGCGCCACCAGCCTGCGCCTGCAGAAGAGGCGTTTCCACTTCTAAAAACCCAGAGGAGACGAGCGTTTGCCTGACCGATTGAATCAAGAGACTTCGACGACGAAAGAGGGATTGGATATCCGCGTTGCTGATTAGATCAAGCTCGCGTTGACGGTAACGAGTTTCGGTATCTTTGAGTCCGTGCCATTTCTCTGGCAGAGGACGCAACGATTTGGCGAGTAATGTGAATCCGGTAACCCGCACGCTGAGTTCGTTGGTTCGTGTCCGAAACATCTGGCCTTCTACGCCGATAAAATCCCCGATGTCTGTGTCTTTCTGGAAAAGTTGATACGGAGCATCACCGACCACATCTTTTTTGACGTAAATCTGCATGCGATGGAGTCCATCGCTGACCGTCGCAAAACAGGATTTGCCCATGTCGCGAACCGTCATGACGCGTCCGGCGGTACGGATCGTTTGATCCGATCCATGTTCGGGCAAGGGACCGCCAAAATCTTTAGCAAGCGCGGGAATTGTATGCGTGCGGTCAAACGAATAGGGATAAGGGTTGATTCCTTTTTCGCTTAGCGTCTTGAGTTTTTCGCGGCGCTGCGCAATTAAAGTTTCGATTGGTGTGGAATGGTCTTCAGGAGAGGACGCCGGAGGAATTTCGGGTGTAATACTTTTGGGGTCCATCTACTTGCTTGCGGCTTTGCTGAGGACTTCCTGAATTTTCTCGCGAAGATGTTTAGGGTCGAAAGGCTTTTCCATATAGAATGCGACGTTCGAGGCCATTTCAAAGACGTCGCGCATTTGTCCTTTGGCTGTCAAAATGATGACGGGGATTCGGCGAGTGCTTTCGTTTTCCCCCAGACGCGCATTGACGGTGTATCCATCCATTTCAGGCATCATGATATCGAGGATAATGAGGTCGGGAATTTCGGCGTAAGCGCGTTCGAGGGCTTCGCGGCCATTGTAGGCTTCGACGACCTGATGGCCGTCACGTTCCAAAAGGAACTTGACCAGCTCCACCACATCACGTTCGTCATCGACTACCAGTACCTTCGCCATTCAAAATGCTCCTTCAGTAAATGAGTTTCGATATCTTACCAGTCGTTTCCTCGACTGTCAACGAACCGGGATTTAGGCGACCTTCGCCTTAGGCGGCAAGAGTTTTCGGACGTTGTTTAAAAGCTCGACTGGATCAAAAGGCTTGTCCATATACATTCTGACGTTGGGAACGAGTTCAAGAATTTCGCGAGAATGACCTTTGGCGGTCATGATGAGAATCGGCGTGGCTCTCAGAGTGGGATCTTTGAAGAGAATGCCCGTCACGGTAAAGCCGTCGAGTTCCGGCATCATCACGTCTAAAATGATGAGGTCAGGTTTTTCTTGATGGGCCATCTCCAGGCCGACCTTTCCATCACCCGCCGTGAAGACCGTATGGCCTTCCTTGAGCAGCAGGAATTGCAACATTTCGATAATACTTTTGTCGTCATCTACAACTAAGATTTTAGCCATTTAGCACCTCTCCAAAGAAATAGCCCCAAAAGAAGTCTATTTCAAGAGGTAAATAAAATCGTGGTGTAAAGCATTCTAAAGTGTTTTGGGAGGAGTTTTTTTCATTGCAGCCCATTCGAGGTAAGCGTCGAGAAATTGGTCGATTTCCCCATCCATGACTTTCTCGATTTGACTCGTTTCGCAAATCGTACGGTGGTCTTTCACCATTTGGTAGGGCATGAACACGTATGAACGAATCTGATTGCCCCAGGCGATATCGCCTTTTTCGTCATAGCGTTTTTCCATGGCTTGGCGCTGCTTATCGCGCTCTAGTTCATAGAGGCGGATTTTAAGAACCTGCATGGCCTTCTCGCGATTCTTGATCTGCGATCGCTGGTTTTGGCAGGCGACGACCACGTTCGTGGGGATGTGGGTGATTCTGACCGCGCTGTCAGTTTTGTTGATGTGCTGGCCACCGGCTCCGTGCGCGCGGTAGGTGTCGATGCGTAAATCTTTTTCTTCGATTTTGACTTCGAAATCATCTTTCACGTCTGGGAGTACATCGCAGGAGGCGAAGCTTGTGTGACGACGCTTGTTGGCATCAAAGGGCGAGATGCGGACGAGGCGGTGAACGCCCGCTTCACCTTTCAGCAGGCCGTAAGCAAAAGGGCCGCGAACGAAAAAAGTAATGGATTTTATTCCCACTTGATCGCCAGCTTGGATGTCGGTGATCTC
>JAYWEN010000333.1:0-3313 GCA_043779245.1 Elusimicrobiota bacterium
CGCCTGCGAACACGCTTATGGACGGCTGAGGCACAGCGACCGAGATGGCGCCATTGTTATTCTGCACAAGGTCCTCACACATTTTATTCCCGAACGCACACGTCATAAAAAGTTGTAACTTCCCGAGCAAGCCAACTGTCACACCTACGATGAATAAGACGGTCCCATCTTTACCTAATAGACTTCTCGATCTTGTTGATGATCACATTGAACTCGCCGAACTTGAAACCCGCTACGAGCTAAAAAAAGGACATAAACGGCTCGAAGCTCTTCTTGCAGTTGGGCTTGGGATTGCCGCCACCTTTGTTCTTGTGCTCGTGTCTCTTCTTGACGCATTGATGCGGGCGGGCGTTCCCATTTACGCGAGTGGTTTAATCCTGGCCCTCTTGGTGGGCGGCGCGTCCTATGCGATTTATCATCACCACGGACAGCGCGATGCTGAAGCGGGCGAGGCTTTCTCGGGCAGCCGACAAGAACTAAGGAGAACCCTTCAATGGATACGGCAGCATTTATCGTAGCCCGCAGAAATTTGCAGCAGCGTCTCGAAAGCCACCGGTCTGAGGTTTTTGAAGCGGTTCCCGAAACTCCACTCGAAACATGGCTCATGAACCCGCTCGTTAAAACGGCGTCGTCCAGACTGTTGAACGGATTATTATCCGCGAGCGGCGGCTGGCTTATTTCTAAAATGATGCCTCGATTTGCGCAACCCACTCAAAAACGCGGATTACTCCAAAAAGTGTTGTCCCTGATTTAAATCGTCTCATCCCACACCTTCATACGAGGTAGAATGATTTGTGTCGACTCCTTCTCGCCTTTACGTTAGCGTCCTGCGGTATTTTCGCCCCTCCTCCGGGCCGGATGATCCCATCCGCGCCGAACTCTTCAGCCTCGAACGTCTTGAACAGCATGCTGAAAGTTTAGCCAGCGCCCAACGAATCATGCTGCGCGGCGCGCGCGGCCGTCGTCTGCTTCCTCGAGTAAAGGACAATGCCCGTGCGCTTCGAGAGGGCTATCGAACGATCACGCAGGCGATCCGTGAAGATCAAGGGATCACGCCGGCTGCCGAATGGCTGATCGACAACTTTCACGTCGTGGAAGAACAAGTCCGCGAGATTATTGACGACTTGCCTCCCGGATTTTACCGCGAGCTCCCCAAATTAGCCGATGGCCATCTCGCAGGCTACCCCCGAGTGTACGGAGTGGCGTGGGCCTTTGTCGCTCATACCGACAGCCGTTTTGACCCCGACTGGCTCAGACGCTACGTGCGCGCCTACCAGCGTACCGAACCTCTACGCATTGGAGAAATTTGGGCGCTGGCCATTAGCCTGCGTATTGTTCTCGTCGAAAACTTGCGGCGCCTAACCGATCGTATCGCGGCCGGCAAAAAGGCACGTGAAGAAGCCGATTCGTTGGCGGATTCACTTCTCGGCCTTAAGGGTCAGTCTCCAGTTCCCGCCGATCAAGCCCTCGAAGGATTTAACGCGTTGACCTTGGCTCGCGCGTTCGCCGTTCAACTCGTGCAGCGCCTGAGGGACCAGGAAGGTCGTTCGGTGGCCGCCTTGCAATGGCTCGACAAACGCTTGGCCGCGCAGAAAACAAGCGCCGAGGAAATCGTTCAGTTAGAGCATCAAGAACAGGCCGCTCTTAATACCTCTGTCCGTAACGTCATCACAAGCATGCGTCTTCTCACCACCATGGATTGGGCGCTTTTCTTCGAGGACGTCTCGGTGGTAGACGAGCTTCTGCGGGCTAAGAGCCGTTTCGCCGACATGGATTTCCCGACTCGCGATCTCTATCGGCACGCCATCGAAGAATTGTCACGCGGCTCCGAAGTTCCCGAAGTGGAGGTAGCCAGGAGAGCCATCCTCTCTACTCAGAAGGCTGCCTCAGGAATCGCCGAGCCGGATTCCACTCAACGCGAACGCGTCAGCGACCCGGGTTATTTCTTACTATCGAAAGGTCGTTACCAGTTTGAAAAAGAGCTGCGATTCGAGCCGTCCATTCGCTCACGACTTTTGCGCGCCTACGCGGCTTGGGCCACACCGGCTTATCTGGGATCCCTGGCGCTCGGAACCTCCACCATCTTGGCCTCGGCGCTCTATGAAGGACATCGGCTCGGGATGCCGAACTCGGTGCTGGTTATTTTTGGCATTCTCGGGATTATTCCTACTTCTGATGTCGCTGTCGCACTCGTCAACCGGTTTGTCACGGATTCTCTGGGTCCTAAGATCCAGCCTAAGCTCGATTTCCCCACAGGTGTTCCTCAGGCGCTGCAGACCATGATTGCAGTCCCAACGCTTCTTTCTTCGCACGAGTCGGTTCAAGAGTCGCTCGAGCGACTTGAAATACATTACCTCAGCAATCCCGATGGTCATTTGCACTTTGCCCTATTAACGGATTGGGCCGATGCCTCCTCCGAGCATATGCCGGATGATCTTCCTCTATTGGGTGCCGCGACGGAAGGCATTCGTCGACTGAACGAACAGTACCCCTCTCCGGAGCTCGAGACCCAGACACGCTTTTTCCTTCTTCACCGCAAACGGATTTGGAACGCCCAAGAAGGCGTCTGGATGGGCTGGGAACGAAAACGCGGAAAACTCCACGAACTCAATCGCCTCCTGCGCGGTGAACCGCAAACAACATTCATCAAGTCTGAAGCCGTTCCTAAGGAAACGCGTTACGTGATCACGCTAGACTCCGACACCCGCATGTCTCGAGGAACTGCCAATCGGCTCGTGGGCGCCATGGCCCATCCATTGAACCGTCCTGGTTTCAACGCGGAGGCCGAACGCGTGATCGAAGGCTACGGCATCATGCAGCCGCGCATCACGCCGACTCTCCCCACGGCCGGCTTTGGTTCGCTCTATCAGCGCCTGTACTCCGATCATGCCGGAATCGACCCGTACGCATTTGCCATCTCAGATGTATATCAAGATCTTTTTAAGGAAGGCTCCTATGTCGGCAAGGGCATTTATGATATCGATACGTTTGAAAAAGCACTCGCCGGCCGCGTTCCTGACAACACGCTCTTAAGCCACGATCTTTTCGAGGGCCTCTATGCGCGCACAGCTCTCGTCACCGATATTGAATTGTTCGAAGAATTTCCCTCCCATTACGAAGTAGCAGTCGCTCGGTCACACCGTTGGGTGCGCGGCGACTGGCAGTTACTTCCTTTTATCGGCCAGTCCAAATTGCCCGTGATCGGTCGGTGGAAAATGCTCGACAATCTCCGTCGTTCGCTTTCGACTCCTTCGCTCTGGCTCGGACTTGTGTGCGCTTGGAGTCTTCCGCAGGCTGCCGCAGGGTGGTGGAC
>JAYWEN010000334.1:0-3144 GCA_043779245.1 Elusimicrobiota bacterium
GGGTGAGAGGCATTTGCGGTACGAGCGCGTGGTGGTTAAGGCGTCGTAAATATCGACGATTGTCATAACGCGGGCGACGAGAGGAATTTGATCCCCGCTAAGACGGTCTGGGTATCCTGTGCCATCCATGCGTTCATGGTGATGGCGAATGACAGGGATCGCGCCGCGGATCGATTTCAGTTTCTCGCAGATTTTGGCGCCTTGCGCGGGGTGCTCGCGGATAATTTTGCGCTCTTCAGG
Organism: Elusimicrobiota bacterium; assembly: GCA_043779245.1. Lineage (GTDB taxonomy): Bacteria > Elusimicrobiota > Elusimicrobia > 2-01-FULL-59-12 > 2-01-FULL-59-12 > JANLWZ01. The sequence goes on from JAYWEN010000334.1 coordinate 241, forward strand.
CGTGAGCGGGCCGGCCTTGTTTAAAATATGATCGGGGACGCCGATCTTGCCAATGTCATGAAGGATGCCGCCTTTGCGCAACGCATCAATTTCCTCTTCTCCCAGACCTAAGTAGGTTCCCAACTCGACGGCGAGGTGCGACACGCGCTCCACATGGCCTTGGGTGTAGGAGTCTTTGGCTTCGATCGCTCGGGCCATGGAGAACAAAACGGATTCGGCGGAGTCGAGCTGCTCGTTTAAATGCTTGACCTTGAGCAGAGAGCGCATGCGCGTCATGAGTTCGACTGTGTTGTAGGGTTTATTGACGAAGTCATCAGCGCCGGCTTCAACCGCCTCAAGCTTTTTTTCTAGATCGGAGAGCGCTGTCATCATGATAATGGGGATGAGACGGAGCGAGTCTTCACTTTTCACCCGCCGGCACAGCTCAATTCCGTCCATGCGGGGCATGGTGATGTCTAAAAGAAGCAGATCGGGCTGGAGAAGGTTCACTTTTTCCCACCCTTCAACGCCGTCCCGGGCCACGGCCACTGAAAAACCTTTGGAAATGAGGATAGGCTCTAGGATTCCGACTGCTTGGGGATCATCTTCAACCAGGAGGATTTTGGCGCCGGCAAAGAAGGTTCCGGATGCGTCCATAGGGCCTACTTTATCAACTTTTCGACGGAGACGTCAATTTGCCGACCGGGGCGTCGAGCCGGGCTTCGGGCGGCATGCCTGCGATCTCAGAGTCCACAAACCGTTGGAATTCGTCCATAAAAGCGACGGATACTTTTCCCTCCGCGCGAGCTTCGGCGAGAATTTCTTGAACCCGCGCCAATTCCTTTTGGTGCTTCTTCATGGCGCCTAAATCCGGAGTGGAAGCGGCCGGCTCATCCCAATTCACGTTCGAATAGAACTTCCAGCCGGAGTACAGCACCCAAAGGCCGATCAAGATGACAAAAAAGGCTACGGTCATACCCCATTTTATCTTTTCGGCCACATAAATAGAGGTGAATCAAGACCTAGTTTCAATCTGGGCCAGTTGGCCGTAAATTTTGCCCAACAGGCTGATATTTAAATGCGTTTTGATGTATTAGGCTTTAACATAAGAAGGCGCATTCTATGAAACGAATTCAACGTGGAATTACCCGCATAGTGGCGGCAGTCTTGGTGGCGACACTCGTCACTCAATCGACTTTTGCGTCCACCTTACCGTTTGCCGATAACCGTGTCGCGGCTTCCTCGCGTTCTTCCCTCCAGTATTCCTCAATACAAACCCAAGCGGTTACACAAGCCCTCCAGTTCTTTTATCGACACGGGTTTTCTTGGCACTCCAATGCCAATCGTCTTCTTGTCTCACGAGTGGAATCGATTTCTCCTCGCGCCTGGACGTGGATCTTCTCGGGAGCGAAGGTTGTCGCAGGGGCTGTGATCGCTCTTTGGCTCGGAGTGACGACGTATGATCGCCTAATTTGGCTTTCATCGTTGGGCATGCTGATCGGTGGATTTGTTGCCATCAATCCGGCCGAGCGTCAGTGGCCGATTCGCCCAATGGATAAAGGCCACGTCACAAATTCAGGTCTCTATGAGCAACTGCTTGTCGGTGTGGGAGACATGTCGCCGGACTGGCATCGGTTGACCGTTGTCGCGGAAGTGGCTTTGTTGGCGGGGTATCAAAACGACCAGCCATTTTCGATTCGCACCTTTGAGCCCAAAGTGCGTCAAATTCTCGAGGATCAAGGGTTAGGTCTGACAGATACTTCTCATTTCGATCGACTGGTGCAGCAGTTGGTTAAAGCGGGGGTTCTCGAACAGCTGGGGGAAAATTCTGTCGCATTCCAGGCGCGTCCGGAAGTGATTGCGACAAAACTTAAACTGACCGCTTTTATTCATCACACCATAGAATTGGCGCTTGATCAGGACAATCGTGATCCGAACCATCCTGCGTTGTTTCAGATCATCAAAACGTATGCCAACGATGCCGAACGGTGGTCCTTAACGCCTGTGGAAAGTCGTTGGTCATTCCTTCAAGCTGTTGATCTTCTCAGCGCAGAGCAAAAAGCCACTGTGCTTCACACCATCCAGCGTCATTCCTATCTGAGACAACAGTATCCACTCGTCGATGCGATCTGGCTCATGCTTGGACAGCCCATCGGAAAGGACTGGGTAGTCGAAAAAGCGCCGCAGCTGGTGGGCCGTACGATTTACACAACAGCCCCTGAAGGTTGGTTTGCCGCCGGTGGGCTGGGCCGTGTGCAGCAATATCACAGCGCAGCGATGAAAGCGCTTGTCGGACTTCATTCACGCGTGAGAAGTATCGAAAGTTATTACCCCGACGATTACGACGCCCTTCCTAAACCTAAAAACTTTGCTCGTCTGGATGTCGGCCCCTTCACAGTCCGAGTGAAGGGCGTAGGCCCAGACAAACGTGAGGTTGACGTGGAAGCGGAAGTCTTCTCGTATACGAATGAAGAAGGTGTTGAAGTCTTTTTGATTAAAGATTCAATGAATTACCTTACCAAGCGACGCTACAGTTACGGGAAAAATGGGTCCGCACCATTCTCCGAATATTCCAATTTTTTTGATCACGCGACGTTGGAATTAATTAAGCGGTTGGAAGAACGTGACCGGGCCAAAATTCTTACTCTATCGCAACCTTATAAGGCTCCCGTCATTATTGCCAATGATGGCCAAATGGGATTGCTGCCTCGACTCCGGCTCGTTGACGAAAAATATACTTCGAGCGACATTCTGCAGAATGCCTTGATATGGATGGTGACCCACACCTATTTGAATCGCCAGGGGTCAGAAGAATGGGGCGACCACACAAGCCTGGGCGTAGCCAGCGCGGATGGTGCTAGCGCGGTGGCGGCCATTCATCGTGATGAGATGGCACCCAAAGATTCTTCGGATTGGCTTTTGGCC
>JAYWEN010000335.1:0-2186 GCA_043779245.1 Elusimicrobiota bacterium
TGACATCGTATGTATGACCAGACATAAAAAGGACGGCCATGTGACGTTCGCGGAATTCAGGGGAGTCTGCCAGCTGCCGTCCGTTCATATGAGGCATCATGACATCCGTTAGTAACATGTGGATCGGTTCTTTATACCCTCTGGATAATTGCAAGGCCTGCAAAGCGCCCGGGACTGCTAGAACTTTGTATCCCTTTTTCTGAAGAGTTTTCACCACCACGCGTCGCACGATCTCTTCGTCCTCTACAACCAAAATCGTTTCGCCTTTGTGTGGCTCTAGAACGGTCAGAGCCCCTATCGGCATGATGGTCTGTTGGAGGGCATTGGGCAGATAAATCTTAAATGTACTTCCGGTCGCTAATTGACTTTCGACGCAGATGTCTCCGCCGTTTTGCTTAAGGATGCCGTAAACCGTGGCAAGTCCGAGCCCAGTGCCGGTCCCTGCCTCCTTTGTCGTGTAGAAAGGTTCGAAAAGATGTTTCATCGTTTCCGTGGACATCCCAGACCCCGTATCAGATACCTTGAGCAAGATATAGGCACCCGGACGAATTCCAAAAATACCCCCTACAGAATGGTCTGTCACAGAGACGTTAGCGCTAACAATTGAAATTTTGCCACCCTTAGGCATGGCATCTCGAGCGTTTAAGACGACATTAAGCAGAACCTGCTCCAATTGGCTTTTATCCATGAGGACATGATCCAGACGGGGGTCTAAATGACTAGAGAGTTCCACGTTTGCCGGTAAAAAACGAATAAACATTTTATTCATGTTATGGATCACATCATTGACGTTGAGTACGGTAAGAACAGCGTCCTGCCGCCGGCCAAATGCCAGGAGCTGCTTGGTGAGCTGCGCGCCTCTGTGCGCCGCCGCTAAAACTTCCTGAAGATCTCCATGTCGGTGGTGATCCGGCCCAAACTCCGCTGAAATATCTTCAACGATTCCGAGAATGCCTGTCAGCAAATTATTGAAATCGTGTGCGACGCCGCCAGCGAGCCGGCCGATGGCTTCCAGGCGCTGGGCTTGGCTCAAAGCATCCTGTGAAGAGGCCAATTCTCGCGTTCTCTCCAGTACTTTCTTTTCCAAACCTTCATTCATGGACGTGATTAAATCTTCATTTTTGCGGCGATCTAGAAGATACTCACGAGTTTCATATTGATGGCGCCTGGTTCGTAACCCCGAAATCACCGCTGACAAAAGAGTCGCGGAGTGAAAAGGCCTTTCAAGAATGGTGAAATTGCCCAGCTTTTGTAGGTGACTGTAACGCTGGGCGCTCAAATCAGAAGATTGTCCTGGGGAGGCAATGATGATGATTGGAAAATCCGACCAAGGAGGTTGTAACGCGAGAACCTGTGCCAATTCTGCTAAGCCTGCGGGGGTGATGGTTTCTTCGGCTATGAGGCCGACGCCGGCGGTTAATACATGGCCGGCAAATTCCTTTAGAGAAGGAAGGACCTCACAGGTGAGTCCACGCGCCTCAAGCAGGAGTTTTGTAAGAGATGAATCGCGGGCTTGGCGAGACAGAATAAGGATACGTTCATCGCCGGAAGGCATGGGGTTTAAATCCGTTCTCCTGCTTTAACGTCGGCATCGTCTTACCTGTAAAAACCGGAATGCCTGTCAGAACGCCTTGAAATTCTTGGAGCGTAGCCCCGATCTCAATCCCACGAGGGGTCACTGTAAATTCTCGGATAGTGGTCGAATGCATCCCCGTCCGTTTTTTAACAACCGAGATTGCTTTTTTGACCGAGCCAAGGGCTTCAAATTGGCGGAGAAGAATCACGGTATCAGCCAAATAACTGACATCCACGGGGGCCTGGACGCTCGTACCCATTAACCCATGTTGGGCCAAAATGAGGAGCGACAAAATCCCGTGATCAGAAAGATAGGTCAAAAGTTCATACATCTGAATCACCAGATATCGTTCGCTTGGCATGGAATTGAGATAGCCGTTTAAGCTGTCGATCAATATCACGCTGGCTTTCTTCTTTTCAACCTCTTCTTTAACTCGGAATGAGAATTCACCGGGAGATAATTTTGAAGGGTCTACTTGAGTCGCCGCTAGGCCCCCACGTTCGATATGCGGCATTAAATTCATTCCTTGTCCCACCGCCCGCCGCATAAAAGACGTCAAGCCCTCTTCAAATAGAAAGCATGCCACCCTTTCCTTTCGCTTAAGCGCTTG
>JAYWEN010000336.1:0-4535 GCA_043779245.1 Elusimicrobiota bacterium
GAAAGCCTGGAATGACACGCGACGATCTGCTTAAAACAAATACCGGGATTGTTAAAGCGGTTGCCGAGCAAATCAAAAAAACATCGCCGAATGCCTTCATCATCGTCGTCTCAAATCCATTGGACGCGATGTGCTACGTCATGCGCCAAGTGACCGGCTTTCCGAGGGAGCGCGTGATCGGCATGGCGGGCGTGCTCGATTCCGCTCGCATGGCCACCTTCATTGCGCAAGAACTCAAAGTCTCCGTTAGAAATGTAAATGCTTTTGTGATGGGGGGCCATGGGGACACGATGGTTCCTATGCCGCGCTACACGACAGTGGCCGGGATTCCGTTGCCGGAACTGCTGTCGAAAGAAAAGATTGACGCGATCGTGAAGCGCACCGCCAATGGAGGCGCCGAGGTGGTCGCGCTTCTTAAAACGGGGAGCGCCTTTTATGCGCCGAGCGCCTCAGCGGTCCAAATGGCCGAAGCGATTCTCTACGACAAAAAGCAGATTCTTCCCTGTGCCATTTGGCTTCAGGGCGAATTCGGTTTGAAGGATGTCTATGTAGGTGTGCCGGCGAAACTAGGGGCCAAAGGGTTGGAAGAAGTGATCCAACTTAAACTCACATCTGACGAACAAGCAGCGCTCAACAAATCGGCCGAAGCGGTGCGTGAGTTGCAAACGATCACTGGAGTCTAATGCTTCTTGCTATTGACGTCGGAAACACGCATTTCACTGTCGGACTTTTTAACAACAAACTTCTTAAACATACCTGGCGCCTGAATACGAATCGGCATTACACTTCCGACGAGCTGGGGGTCCACTTTTTAAGTCTCCTGGGCACCAAAAACCTAGACGCCTCTTCGCTCACTGGCGTCTGCATCGCCAGCGTCGTTCCCTCGCTCGATGAGCCTCTGCGCCTCATGTCCCGAACCTATCTTCGCCAAACTCCACTCATGGTCAGTCCCAAAACAGATCTAGGGATCAAAAATCTTTATAAAAACCCCGATGAAGTGGGGGCTGACCGACTCGTGAATGCGGTGGCGGTCCGGTCTTTGTACAAGGAGGCAGTCATCGTGATCGATTTTGGGACTGCCACCACGCTTGATTGTGTTACGTCCAAAGGGGAATATTTAGGCGGAGCGATTTGTCCGGGCATGGAACTCGCTGGAGAATGGCTCGCGACCCACACCGCCAAACTTCCGCGCGTCACATTCCAAAGCGCGCCCGTTCAAGCCATCGGGCGAACGACCAAAGAGAGCTTGCAAAGTGGGCTCTTTTGGGGCTACATTGGACTCGTTGGCGGTCTTTTACAACGCTTAACAACAGAAATGCGTGAGCGGCCGGCGCTTGTGGCGACTGGCGGTTTGTCGACGGTGATTGGGCCTTATTTGCGGCCCGTTCCTAAAATCTTACCGGATCTGACTTTAGAGGGATTACGTCTGATTTGGGAAAGAAATAAAAATAAAAGGGGGACGAAATGAACCTGAACAAGATACTGGCCCTGAATTGTATCGCGATACTTTTGGCGGCCAATGCTCAAGCGTTAACGCCTCAAGAAACTGAAGTTCAAACCAAACTCTCCAGCGATTCTACGCTCTTGAGCGGGTGGCTTAGTGACAATTTAAAATATGCTGTTCCGTTTAATTCAACCTCGGGCAATGTTGTTCCCAACCAAGTCAAACTGTTCGGATTTGAAGTGGGTATCGAAGGTGTATTCTCCAGTACCAAAGTAGATTCGGACGCTCTGCGCGTTCTTCCGACAACGCTCGTCAATCCAAAGACGATTAACACGAGCTCACGACTTCCGATGCCGTTGATTTTGGGCCACGCCAAAATTGGCTTGCCGTTCGGCCTTGACGGCGGAATCCGTATCGGGGGAATTCCCGAGACCACGCACAATAGCGGAACCGAACGCAGCAAAGTCAAAAACAAAGTGTTCGGCATAGACTTGCGCAAAAAATTGATCGAGGAAGGGGTCGTAAAGCCATTCGGTCTCACTCTGGGATTAAATTACACCCATGCCAAAGGATCGGTGGATATTACCAATAGCTTCGATTCACAGACCTACACGACTTCGGATGCCCATACCGCTAAAATCAGAAATGGTCAAACGGCATTACATGGAGATTGGAAAACCGATAGTGTGGGTCTGCAAGCCGTTCTCGATAAGCAAATATTCTTTATCACTCCTTACATTGGCGCCAGTATTAACCGGAATTCAGGAGACATCAACAATTCGATCACCACGACCGGAACAGCTGAAATCGATGGCACAGCCGGTAATGCATTGAATGCGACTGGGCTCTCTTCTTCGAAAGCCAACAAATGGGATACGCGCGCGCTATTGGGTGTCGAATTCAATATCTTGCCGTTTGTGAAGTTCGGAATCCATGGAGAATACGCGGGGAATCGCAATGTGGCCGGCGCTCTGGGCTTGCGCTTTCAGTTCCACTAAACGCTCACAAAAACTGAGCAAAGCAAAAAGCCGGATCCCTTAAGGGTCCGGCTTTTTTCACATTCATTAACAAGTTTCTTTTGTCGTTGACATTCCTGTGATCTGACCCTACACATGAACCAGTATGCGAACCGGGTGGGGGCTGGCTGTGGGTGCATTCTGTTTTGGAGCGTCGCTCCAAAACCTTTATGCCACATCGGCCCGACTTGATGAAGTTCGCGGAGATGTGACAGTTCGCGCGCCTGGCGCTGTGGAATGGGAAAAAGCCACTCCAGGAGACAAAGTGGACCAAGGCGCCACCGTTCGTACAGGCGCTAATTCACTCGCCGACATTCTTACGGATCAAGGCCACCATTTTCGCGTCAACTCTGAGAGCACACTCGAACTCACCACCTTACAACCCGACGACACGAAAGCGCTCCTCCAAAAAGGTCGCGTTCTCTCGCAAGTCAAAAAATTAAAACCGAATCAAAGTTTTGGCATTCAAACGCCGACGGCTGTGTGCGCGGTCCGCGGCACCGAATTTGATACGACCGCCGGAAGTGGGGGGACAATTATCGCGGTGTACCACGGGGTGGTCGGGGTCGCCCTCCCAGGGTCACAGGACGAAGTGCGGATCCCCGCTGGCCAAATGACAAGCGTGCATAACGGATCAATCGACGTGCCACGCTCCATTCCTCGCGAAACACGCACGCCCACCGACAATGCGTTGGCGCGCGTCGCCCGCCATGAAGTAGGACTCGATATGACCCGCAACGAAGTGATCGCCGCGGCCGCCGAGGAAATGCGTCTGGCCGATTATCGGGAAGGTAAAAGTTTAATCGACGTGAACGGGCAGCGGGTTCGCATCGACGAATACATCGTACGCCCAGCGGCCGATCAATTCAAATTGGTCGCGCTCGACAAACGCGATGAACGCTTGGATTACTTCTTCTATAAAGGAACGTTTAACCAAAATCTGCCGACCGATCTTTCGGTAGCCCTCAAGGACCTTTCGGGAAAAATAGGTTCGAACGCTCCGGACTACTATTTAACCGCCTACGAGATGGGTCAATCCAATACCCAGGACTCTCTGCATGACACGGCGACGGGCGGACATCTCGTGAAAATCACACGTAACGGAAGCGGGAACTATGTTCTCACCGACCAAGCGGATGTCACCCACACACGGACGGTTTTGGCGGCAGAGGATCTGGGTAACGGAACCTACAAAATCTACAACCCCATCGCCGACAACTTCTCGACGGTCACCGCCGCGCAGCTGGCTTCGACCACTAAATTTGGCGTTTACATTCCAGAGAACGATACCTTTCGAGATTTGGCGCCAAACGATACGTTATGGAAGACACGGTTCAACACGTACAACCATTTGCTTAACAACATCCCTAAAATCGCCTACGCCAAATCGGGGCTCACGAATGTCTTAGCCTCGGACTTAGATGCCACCTGGACCATCGCCGGAGGCTTCTACTTGTCGTCATTCACCACCGACCCTGCTCTGCAGGATCGAACCATCACGCTTCATTACGGAAATGGCACGTTCGAAAGCTACCGAACCATCATCATAGATGATCAAGGGAATATAGCGCCGGCAAGCGCGTTCGGTACAATTTCCACGGGCACGGATTATAAAGGCGAACTGCTCAAATGGAACTACCAACAAATCCTCACCGCCAGCGAGTTCGAAGGCCGCAAGATCGATTTGGTTGTGGAGCCGAAAATCTTTATTAAGAGCGGGTTGATCCAATGATCAACAGACTGTGCGCCCCTACACTCCTGGCTGTCCTCGCTTCGATCTCCTCGACAGGGTACGCCGTGGAGGTGAAGCCGGTCGTCAACGCCCAAGTCCTCGGTGGGCAGAACTTCTACAACGGACGAGAAAGCGCATTGGGTATGGTAGCGGCACTCTCCGTTTCACCTTACACCAAATTTAACGACCAATGGAGCCTTGTTCCTTTATACAGCGGTTCATACCAAGGAACACGTCAGGTTCAAGATCTCATCGGCGGCGGCACCCTATTTCAGGACTCGCAGAACCACAACCTTTCGGTGAAGGGGATTCGCTCCTTCCAAAACGGTCTCAAGCTCAAAGC
>JAYWEN010000337.1:0-6131 GCA_043779245.1 Elusimicrobiota bacterium
TGGTTTAGGGTTTTTAATTCATCGGGTGAAAGTTTTTCAAGTCCAGACGCCTTGAATTGTGTTGCGCTCATCACATTTTGCAGGTCAAATTGCCTGGAATCACAGCTGCAGGTTTTGCTTAGTCCACCGATGATACCAAGCACTACCAAAAACTTTATTCGATTAGTCATGATTTCCTAAAGTAAATAGTTAGAGAGTACACGTTCAGCCGATAATTTTAATGCCTTCTTGTAGGCCTTCGTTTATAGGGTTTAACGTAAGTCCCGTTTTTCTTTCGATAGCCTTTTACATGGACGGTTTTCGATCGGCCATCAGAAATTGAGTGAGAGTGTCCGATAGATGAGCGTTTTGCTTCAACAAGTCCTGGGTTAAAGAACAATAAGCCTGAAATCAGAGCAATACTAAATTTCTTAAGCATAGGCGCTCTACAGGCTACCAGACTGCGTTAGAGCTATGTGCTATTTTGGCTGATTTTGCGAGGATTATCTAGTTGTTCGTCGTTGTTGGCTGGAGTACGTTGTTCGGATTTCTGATCGGCTCGCGAGTCATAGGGATGTTTTCGGATTCTGCGATCAAAATTGGCTGTGGAGAGGTCGTCAACGGAAGCTGTTTGTCCAGAGTAAGTGCAGCTTGGCGCACGTGTCCCGGCGAGAGGTGAGCGTAGCGCTGCATGAGGGACTGAGTCTTGAGGCGAAGGAAACTTTGAACGGCGTACGGATCCTTCGAGCCCATAATGGCGTGGCTCGCGGCGGTGTGCCGGAGATCGTGAAAATGAAAGTCCTTGTTGCTCTTCACTTTCTGCCAACGAGTCATACCCTCCGTCCATACTTCATGCAAAAGTCCGGCTTTCATTCGAGCAGCATCCCAAAGTTTGTACTCGCCCAGCGATAGCGAACTAGGCAAGTACTGCGGTAGGGGTTCCCCTGGGTATCACCCGGGGCCCCGTCCGACTGTCGTAGTTTGAGAAGTTGAGAATTTGCGTTATTGCTTGAGAGCTAACAAGTAGCTTGTGCTGCGGCCGCCAGCCGTCAACATACGCAGTATCACCTTCTGGCTTAAATCCGTCAGATCTCGAGTCGCGGTTGCTTTTGAGCAGCGGGCGATGCGCATGTATTTAGCGGCGTTAATTCCGCCTTTGAATCCCTCGGGGCCTTCTCTCAGCATCCGGGAGATCACTTTCTGCTGGCGTTCGTTCATGACCGGCTTGAAGCGATCAAAGAACTTCGCTTTCCCAAGAGTGAACTCGATGAGCCTTTCAGCGGACAATTCAGCTTCCAGAATTGTCTTCACAAAATATCCGACCCAAGCCGTGATTTCGTTAGACTCCTGAGCCTGCTTCAAAGCGTCGTAGTATCTTTTCTTCTGAGCCTCGATTAATTGGGACAAACTGATAAGCGCAGGACGTCCAAGGTCTTGAGAGAGCGCCTTTTCTGCCAAAGCGCGGCCAATCCGTCCATTGCCGTCCTCAAATGGGTGGATGCTTTCAAAGTAGATATGAGCGACTGCAGCTCGGACGGGCCCCGGCACGAGAGGTTCCGACTGCCCTGGAGCCGTTCGGTTGAACCACGCAATAAATTGCCCCATTTCGAGCGGCACGTCTTTGGAAGCGGGAGCTTCAAAATGAACTTTTATTTTTCCAGGCCAGCCTGAGATCACCTGCATGGGATCTTCATGGGTGCGCCATGCGCCGATTGTCATTTTTGAAATTCCTTCTCCGTGGGAAAGCAACATCCGGTGCCACTCAAAAAGCTTGGCATCGGACAGCTCCTCAAGAAACGAGTGGCGAACATCGACCGCCATCTTCGCAATACCGTGGGCGCGCAAATCTTTCACGAAGACCGCAGGATTGTTCAAATTGAGGTTGTTCCGAATGGAGGAGATGACATCCTGGCGTTCCAGGTATTCGCCTTCAATGGCGGAGGTTTTTAAAGCTTCGGAGACCATCAATTCTAAAGTGGCTTGTTCCTGAAGTTGCGGGGAAAGGTGAGGGAAGCTTCCGGCTAATCGACCGGTAGCTTCTGCGTACCGGTAGAGATCCGGCTGAAAGGCGGAGAGGTCGTAGCGAAAATTCGGCCAGTCTGGCTGTTGCCAGTTGTATTTCATGAGCCGATTATATGTGCTATTCGGCTCAATATCAATATGTTTATGAGCCGAATAACCTGTATTCGGCTCAGCAGACTGATCGGATCTCTGATCGGCGCTATAGCGGAGGACAACTAAGGAGGGCAAACTACAGCGAAATGGGTGAAATAAACGCAGCTAAGAAGGACTAAACACATCTAAATGTAGATATGATTGTGATGCTTCCCCGACGAGCTACCAGGCTGCTCCACCCCGCATGGCTATTATAGCTCATTTTACGTGGTGATCAGGAAGGTAGAGGGAAAGGCAGCATTTGATGCTGATCGGAATAGCGATTGGGGAACGTCATTCAGAAAGGATAGCCCAGTTGGGCCTTATTTCGTCAGGAGTACATGAGAGGCGACCGGGGTGCTTTGAAATTCACTGCACTTGTAGCCGAGTTCCGCCAGGTTCATCCCGGAAAACACGGACTCCCCGGACCCCAGGAGTATCGGACGAACGGCAATGTGCATTTCATCCACCAACTGCGCCATCAAATACTGCCGGATCGCGGAGACACCGCCCCCCAACCGAACATCCTTCTCTTTCGCGGATTCTTTCGCCCGCCGCAGCGCTTCATGGATCCCTTCCGTCACAAAATGGAACGTCGTGCCGCCTTTCATCTCAATCGACTTGCGAGGATGGTGAGTCAGCACAAACACCGGCGTATGGTACGGGGGCGTATCGCCCCACCAGCCTTTCCAGGCGTCATCCGGCCACGGGCCGCGTACCGGTCCAAACATATTGCGGCCCAGGATCCAGGCGCCGATATTCTCGAAACCGCGTGCGGCCCATTGATGGTCTAAGCCCGTAGTCCCACCCTGCTTCCCATGCATCTGCTGCCACAACTCGGTTGGAAAAAACCATTCCATAATGGTCATTCCACCAACGCCCATCGGGTTCTTCAGATCCTGGTTCAGCCCTGCGCCGAACCCGTCCAAAGACATTCCGAAACTTTGAACACGCAATTTAGACACGCAATTATTTTACTTTTTTCTTATAGGGGCGAATCCACACTTTTGCCCCTTGGTTGAAGCGCGGTCGTCGGAAAGGCGGGAATTAGGACTGATCGGATTACTAATCGCCTGGGAAACTTTCTCAGCAATAAGTATGCGAGTAGTGACAATTTGTTGAAAGTCTTGAGTGGGAATGCGCTCCGAAGACTTGTTTCCATGATTTTGGAAGCTAATCAGCTGGTTTTTTTAAACGCGTTTCCAGGGATTGCTAAGAGGTCTTCAATAGAAGCAGTTTGGAGGTGATGACTATTTTAAATACGAATAGATCCGCAAATCGTTCGTCACCTCTTTGAAGGCGTCGGCGAGGGTTTCGTTGATCCATTCTTCGTTTGATTTGGCAACGGGTTCAAAGACCACTTGGCGTTCTTGCTGAGCCTGGAAGGACTTGCGGAAATCTTTCGGACCGTATTTGATCAACGTTTCAAGGACAGCCTGAATTTTCACTTTACGTTTGCCGGAAACATCAAAGGTGGAATAACTCAATTCCTTCAGCTGTATCTCGAGAGTAGGGACAGTGGACGCTCCCGTCGAAAGAACGCGGAATCCTTTCTCTTTCAAAATCCTAGACATCTCCATCTGCAAAAGTGACGCGATATCCGTATCAGTCGTAATGGCCGCGACGTCACGCGAACCGGTTGCGCGGCGACCAATCACGGGGGATGGCCGGGTATCGCGTGCACTCAAGACGACCTCGCCTATGTTGCCGCCGTTACCGCCCACAGTGGAAACGGTCGGCGGATTTAGACGAATAACCTGAGAGCGGACGACACAGGCGCTTATCGTAACGCTCATCAGTAGACCGGTGACAAGAGTGCGTCTGAAAACGTTCATTCGATCAGCATATCGTTTTTCAACAGCCTTGGCTACTGAACGAAGGTTTCATTTAAAGCTTGACATGCAACCATTTAGTTGCATATACTAACACCATGGAACCCCAAGCGAAGGAAAGTCAAGCGGACACCGCCGCGGATCTTCTTTTCAAAGCGCTGGCCGATCCCGGCCGCCGGCGGCTACTCGACCGCATGCGGATTCGAGGAGGCTTAACGCTTAATGACCTTTGCGAAGGCATGGACATGTCGCGCCAGGCCGTCACCAAGCATCTCGTGCAGCTGGAAGAAGCCCACCTCGTCGTCGTCCATTGGAAAGGCCGCGAGAAGCTTCATTACCTAAACCCTGTACCGATTCATTCCATCGCGAAACGCTGGATCACGCCATTCGAGAACCCGCGTCTTGAGGCTTTGTGGAATTTAAAAAAACAACTGGAGGATTAAAAATGATTACTAAAACCGAGACGCAAACGTTTGTCTACGACACCTACATTCGAACCACGCCGGAAAAGCTTTGGCAAGCACTTACCCAAGGTGAGTTCAGTGAACAATATTGGAAGGGCTACCGCATCGAATTGGAAGAACGAGCCGGCGGGCGCGTTCGAATTTTGCCGCCGAAAGGTGGCCAGGCGATTTGGGAAGAATCGGGCAAAGTGCTCGCGTATGAGCCGGTCCATAAACTGGCCTACGAATTTGTCATGAAAGAATCGTCTGAACAATCCGCCAAGCGGGACGGCCCTTCACGCGTGAGCTATGAACTGCAGCCCATGGGCGAGATGGTTCGCCTGCGCCTCGTACACGAAAATCTTCTACCTGAGGATGTTGCGAAAGATCCCAATTCGCCGCGCGGAATTAATAACGGCTGGCCTGCGATCGTGAGCAGCCTAAAGAGCCTCCTCGAAACAGGACAAGCGATCCATTTAGAACCCTGCAATTCAAACGAGGGCTAAAATGGAAAAGTCTTCGTTTGTCTACGTTGACCTACCCGTCATCATCACAAAGGTCGATACATTTAAGCACTTCGACCCACTGGTTTGAAGGCCTAAAGGCTCTCGCTTTAGGCCTTTTCGGTCCATTGGCTTACTGAGGAGAAACCACTAAGCTTGTAGGGTGTTTAACCGCGCTCTCGCAGGTCTCCTCAGTGGAGCACTCCTATCCTCCCTTATTCCTGCCTCCGCTGGCTTCGCCGCCGCGCCAATTCAACCGATCGCGGGCGGCCAACTGGCATTTGGTGATCAGGGACTCGAATCAGTAGGACTCACCTTTCGTCCGGAACTTAGAGGTTATCGCCAACCGCACCTAAAACATTCCAACCCCATCCTGGATGATCTCCATAGAATGAACATGACCCTTGAGGAACTTGAAGGATACGTTCGATTTGAGACCCCAGGAATTGTTCGAGTCCGAATGGCTCCCGTAAAAGTCCTCGCGGACCTTGAGCGGATCGCCCAACAATTTGAGGGACGCCGAATCGAAGCTCGCGTTCACAAAATTATCTCCATGAGCGAAACGCTCAGAAATGAAATGCACGCGCGGCAAATGTCGCAGGCGACTTTGGCGAGGATCGCGCATGTCTCATGCGATCTCATTGGAAACTTATTGAGAGGGATTCGACTGCCTTCTGTGTATTCGCAAACACGCATCGCTAATGCACTTGGGATTTTCCCAGATTTTTTAGCGGCCAGCTATTTCAAACGCCACGATGGAAAAGACCCTGAGGTTTTGTCCGAAAGGGGTCGAGATCGAGCCCGCCGGCTCTTTGCGCGTTACCTCCTGATCATCCTACGCGGATGGAAAATTGATCTTTCGCAAATGAGCGAGCTCATTTATCGTCCCGGAGCAGGACTCTCCGTATCTTTGCTCGAAAACCCCGATGTCACGAAGGGGACCATCGACCTGTTGTCTCTTGAAATTTTAAGTTTGATCGTGGCACGCATTCGATCCTTTCCTGTGCCACTCGCTTTTTCGCGCATGTGGATCTCCAAAGATGAAATGACGCAGCAGACCCGCAGGCGCGACTACTTTTCAAAATTATTTGTGGCGATCCGAGGACAGCGCGAGGGAAGGGAATGGGTGTGGCCAGCCGTGCATGAAGAGGTTCAAGACTTAGAGCGGGTGGCTAGCATTCCGCACGCCGTACCCACTCGCAAAGTGCATCGGCTGGCAG
>JAYWEN010000338.1:0-3937 GCA_043779245.1 Elusimicrobiota bacterium
GACGGGTCCGGGAAGCCGAAAAATTGGATCTCACCCGCTGAGATTCCTGAGCTTGCCCATATTTTCAAAGCCGCCGATGAACAGCTTCATGCGCCCGTTCCAACACCGGTGCGTAAGGCGCCGCCTAAACCCGTTCCTCCTCGGCCCATTCGCGCTTATACACCGGCCGTCACATTGAAAACGCCCGATCGAAGTTTGGCTCTTTTCTGGTCGGTCGTGGTGGTGATCGCTATGATCGCGGGGGGCGGCTATTATGTTTGGATGCAGAAGTCTCAAGGCGAGGAGAGGGTTCGCGAGCAGCATACGGCGCAGCAGCTCGTCGCCAGGGCGCGTCTACCGAGCTCGAACCCTTCCGGGACTATCGAACAATTTCTCGAGGCCAAAGGAATGAAACCCACTTGGGAATTTGAGCGAATTCAAGAGGGGCTCTATCATGTTTCGCTCTCGGCCTATAATCCGACGTTGATCGTATATGCCTTTGAAGCCAATGTCCCCGCACAGACCGTGCGGGGTACCAATAGTGCCGCCACGAAACTATTAAATGATAGTCCCCCTGCACTCTCGAACCCAAAAACAAAAGCACCGATCGAAGCCAAAAAAGCAGTGCCGGAAATGTTTCCTCTGGCGAGCCAGGCTCGTCGGGACGCTTTAGAAAGCGGTGATTTCAACGCGGTCTGGGATTCCTTTAGCAAGCGGCAACGGAAAGAAATGTCGAAGGGCGGAATGAGCAAAGAAGGATTTGTTCGACTTCAAGCATTGACACATCGTGTGGACACGCCGGTTCATCAGACGATCGCTAAATCCAAACAAGAATCTGAAAACGAAATGCTTTTGCTGCTGAAGCAGACGCAAGTCAATCGCCCCGATATCTTCGTCAAACAACGGTGGATTTTGGAAGAAGGTGCATGGAAGCTGGACGACGAACAAAAGCGAGCCGCACCCGCCGCCGATAACAAGGAATCCGCGCGACCGAGCGACAAGACTCCGTCGAGCTCGGGCGATGATGCGCCTCCCTTGACTCACGCGACACTTCCTGGTATGTCGCATTGAAAAACGGTATTATAGAGGCCGTGAAACGCACGCTATGGCTCAAAAAGCCCATCCAACTACTTCAAAAATTCAAAGAATGGAACCTACCTTACTTCGCGGCCGTGCGGCGTTTCTGGGAAACGCTCAGCATCAGCGCGAAGGTGTCTGTCCTTTTGGCGAGCATGATTTTGGTCATGACGGCGTTCTTCTACGGCTTTGCGGTGTATCAAACGACTCGTGAAATTAAAATCAGCGCCATTCATAAGGGAGAGGCCGTCGCCGAAGCGCTGAAGGATGAAGTCGCTTACGTTCTCCTGGCCGGAAATTTCACCAATCTGAATTATTCGTTTCGACGACTCGCTTCAAGTCGTCACGATATTGCTTATGTGTATTTGCTCGACACCAAGGGGCAAGTGATGTCGCATTCCGATGCCGATAACGTTGGACGTTTGCTCACCGATCGTGTGACGATGGAAAGTCTTCTTGATCCGGGCACGCGCGTTCATTTCGAGCGCGTGGATTTGGAGTCGGATGGACATCTTAGTGATCTCTGTGACGTCTCGGTGCCGATTATGTCACGGGGACACCGCACGGCCACTTTGCACATCGGATTGTCTCTGACGCAGTACCTAGCTTCCAACGCGCCAAGAATTCGAGCCAAGATCGCGTGGTTCGTCATCCCCTTTTCGTTCCTCGCTATTCTCATCGCGATTAAGTTGTCCCGTTCGTTCACGCGTCCTTTAGAAGAGCTGGCTCGTGCGGCCGCCGAAGTCAGTCAAGGAAATTACAATGTGCAGATTCCGTTGAATCGCCGAGATGAGTTGGGTGAAGTGGCTCAGGCGTTTAACAAGATGGCCGTGAATTTGAAGGAGAATTTTGCGAAAGTTTCAGATATGGCCAATCGCGACGGACTCACTGGCCTCTATAACGCGCGTTTTTTCCATGAAGCTTTGGCCAGAGAACTTGAGCGCGTGAAACGAACAACCCGACCCTTTTCCCTCCTTCTGTTTGATGGTGACCGTTTCAAGCGCATCAATGATCGGTACGGCCATCCGGTGGGGGATTTGATCCTTCAACATATCAGCCGAATCTCGCGATCCGTGCTGCGCGGTTATGACGTGCTCGCACGCTACGGGGGCGAAGAATTTATCGCCATGCTTCCCGACGCGACAGGTTCCCAAGCGCTCCTTTTGGGCGAACGGCTGCGCAAGATGATTGAGCAGCGACCGTTCGTCACTGAAGATGGTGGCACCATTCGTGTCACGATTAGTGTGGGTGTCGCTCAGTCCCGTGCGCCGTACGACAAGAAGGACCTCATTAGCCAGGCCGATCAAGCTTTATATGGTGCCAAGGACTCCGGCCGAAACAAAGTTGTGCTCTATAAAGCAATGTCTTTGGAAGCTCCCCCGGTCTCCCCCGCTCCGAGTCAAACCCTGCTATAAACTCCTTGAAATAGGTGTGAAAACCCTTATCCTTAGTGCATGGTCAAGCAGGTGAGCGTAAGACGGGGATTTTTGATCGGAGCCTTAGCTGGATTTTCAGTGGTGGGCTCTCTCTTGTGGGCGATTCCAGCCGTTACCAGCTACATGCCGCGGCAATTTCCCGAGCCAGCGTTTCGCGCCTCAGCCATTCTTCCTGCATTTCGAGAAAAGGTTCCCTCAGAGTTGGCATGGTTTTTCATTCAGTTTCCGTACGTGTCCGAAAAGGCCAAAATTCAGGCCAAGAACCATCACACCTTTATTGTGGATGACACGCTTCGGCACAAAAACTATGTCATTAGTTTTGGCCAGCGCTATCGTCGCGTGGAAATCTACACACCAGATCCGAAAGAAACTCAGGTACAGGTTTTTACCCCGGGAGCTAAACGGGTGGTGCTCTTCAATGGCACGCGGGTTGTGAGTCAGTCTTCGGGTGTCGATGGCAATTTATGGATGTGGCAGAGTCCCTTGTGGAATGACCATCACTACAAAATTTATGGGCAAGCAGATTTGTGGTTGGATTCACCGTTCAAACGCTATTCATGCGCCGGTTTTGTGTACCGCTTTTTACGCGACGCCCATATCGATATTCCAATTCTTGACGCCTGGGATATGGCTCGGCTGCCTTGGATGCGTGTCCCGATGGATGAGTTAGAACCCGGAGACATTGTGACGATTAAGGCTCTCACGGCCGAGCATCGGCGCTTCTGGGGGCACAAAGTCACGCACGTGGGCGTCTACATCGGCAACGGCAAGATTATTCACGCGGCCACCTCGTCACGCAATGCCAAACGTTCCTGGATCCGCATTGCTGATCTCAACGATTTTCGCAACCGCATCGATAAAGTCCTTCGCCCGCCTGAACTTCAATAAAAACAAACTCTGAGTTCTGAGTTACTAGGGCTGAGATGAGAATCTCTCCGCCCTCCGCACCGGTTACTTTATGGTTTGGGAGCTTCAATCACGCGCAGTGGAATGGCTTTGGCCATAACACCATCAACGAGGATTTCAATGGAGTAATGACCCATTTGTTTGAATGGAACATTCAGAAATCGCAGTGGGAGAATGACCGCTTGCTTCCAGCCGGCCGGAGATTCCGGGGATTTGGGGACCATCAGCTCGCCATTGGCAGACGCCAAATGGTGCGCATCGGCGTCGAGCAAAAGCACTTCGAGTTTGTGTTTACGATCCAAATCAACCGGACTTAGAAGAAGACGGATCACGACAGCCAGGTTGGGGTGAGTCGCCGGAAATCCTCCGACGTGGATCGTATCGAAGGCGCCTCCCAAGACGAAGAGTTTCCCCATCGACACATCGGCCGCGTCTGCTAAAAAAGCAAAATCTAATTCCATCTGGTAAGGATTTTAGCACACCGCGTCGGCGTTACAGTTTGTGGGTTGTCCTTTGTCGTCGTTGGGCGTGAAAGGTGC
>JAYWEN010000339.1:0-2387 GCA_043779245.1 Elusimicrobiota bacterium
GGGTTAGTTTTGAAGGAGCCAAAACGACTCGCGCTTCTGATGAACGCGCGACAACGGCTGATCGCCGATCGTTTATTTTGCTCGGCCGACCCGATGGAACCAAAGGGACTTGGCTCGGAATTTTGGCCGATTCCACTGAAATGCTTGGAAAACAAACAAAGAGCATCTTGACGATGATGCACGACAGGTTGAAACACTTTGGAGTTAAACCCGTGAGTCCTCATGTCCTCTCTTTTGGCAGCTACATGCCTGAGGAATCTGGCCCGACCAGTTCGTATCACGAGCATGTCCCCATTTTGGTCGATGAGAGCGGACCCTTGTCGGAGCACACGGAGCGGTTTTACGGCGCTTATGTGGATGCCTTCCAACGCTTGTTGGCCGGCGGCCGAATGATCACGACCATGGCTCAGGCGGTGGGAAAGCATGCCCCGTTCTTTAAGCCCGGCGGAACGCATCCTGGGACGGGATCAAAAACGACGGCCGGCTCAGTGCTTGGAGACCCACTCCTTCCTTACTTAGCGCGCATGCCGATTAAGGTTGTCCTCATCAATGGCGATAGACGTGTTGAGAGCCCGACCCCGAACCCATTCCGCGTAATCACTAAACCGATGCCGTCTTGGACGCCGGAGCTTCTGGCCGAAGGGTCGCAAGGCGATACATCTGAAACGGCTCAACCGCATCGGCTCCCAACGATACAATCTTCTTTAGATATGACTGTGGCAGCCAAAGCGCCAGCCACTGCGATCTCCGAGCCGACAAAAATTGTGGTCAAGCCAACCTCACCGGCCGCGCAATCTCCTTCTGCTCGGGCTGATGTGGATGCCATGGTGGATCGTATGCTGAACAAAGGAAAACGCCCGGGGACTTCTCTTCTTATGAAGAAGACTCCGCGTGAAGGGGATATCGCCGAGTCATTGCCACCCTTAGCCATTAGACCTGATGGCGTTGCGGTCTCCGAAACAGATCGACTAAATCCGGAATGGTCAAAAGAATTACAACGATTGTTCAAAGAAATCATTCACGAATACCCCGGGCTATTCGAAGGATTAATGAAACCCGTTGGCGTCGTCGTGGCCGATATCTCTAACCGCGCTGCATTCCATTTGGCTGATGATCCCGATAGTGAATTCGCCGGCCTTTTGGTCATTGATCGTGCGCTTGTCTCTGACGCCGTGACTGGGGTTCCTGGCGCGATTTATATCTTGAAGGAACAACTGCTTGAAGAATGGTGGCATTTAGCGGATGCGCAAAAATCGTCGGACTCAGAAAGTCGCCAGTCGGATGAAATTCGCCGCATTGTCGCCAAACTCACGATGTTCTTAGGGTTGCTCAAAAAAGATCAAGCGGACGTTTTAGGGTATTTAAAATCGCCACATAACCTTTATGATCCCGAACAATTTAATTTTGCAGAGTCGGTCTATGAAAAGGCGATCGCCGCTTACTCGAGGAGCCGAGGCGAAAAAAGAATCGGCAATGCAATCCGTAAAGTGATGCCTGACATTACGGCGTACGTTCATAAAATTCTGGGTCCGGAAGGACAAGAGCCTAATCAGCCTGAACCTGAAATCCTAAAAATTCAAGCCGCGGCCCAACCGCCGGCCCCCTTTGTGGCTCCCGTTCCAGTCCCATCATCGCTGATCCCATTTGAATCGTATACGCCAAAACGCAATGTTGTCATGAAGCTGTTGGCTCGAGCCTGGGAAAAAATACCTCAGCTTTCGATGCCTGCGTTTTCAGCAAGAGAATGGGTCTCGGCATCCTTGTCGATCGCCGTCGTAATAGGCGTGCTCTTATTTGGGCCGACACTGTGGACAAACGTGTCCAACCGCTTGGATGGTTACACAGCTTACCTGCACAAAATGTCAAACACCCCTGCGCCGGATGCGACGCCCAAGTCCTTGCCGAAGGCGGCGATGAATCCTCCGATCACAGTCGAGACACCGTCTGTGACCTTGACAACACCTCCGGACGGCGCAACCGAACCCACGGTGAAAGAGAAAAAGGAAGCTGAGCCGGTCACTCCCAAAGAAACAACTCGTGAGTCGGTCCCTGCTCCCACACTGCGCCGCGAGATCGCTCCCCCCGCGCCGCCGAAGCAGCCGTCGTCCTTCGATCTCGATCGAACCAAAGATGTGGTGAGAGATCTTTCGATCGGAACTCGCCTGGCAGACTTGGCGACTATGCAAGAACAGTTGGCCGATAAAGACGCATCCGTTCAAGCGGCTTGGAAGGTGTATAAGGACATCTTTGATGAACTGAAAAAAATACGAGCTGAATTATCAACGGCTAAGCCCGCAACCGAAACGCTAGCCCGCGTACAAAAAATTCAGCGAATGGCTATTGGATTAGACAAATCGCATACCGCATTACTTGGCGCTTTTGCAGAC
>JAYWEN010000340.1:0-3996 GCA_043779245.1 Elusimicrobiota bacterium
GAAATGTTGGAGACAAAACCCAGCACCGTATTTCGGGCGACTTTGTCCGTCAATTCGTTGGCGGCTGCAAACAAGACTTCT
Organism: Elusimicrobiota bacterium; assembly: GCA_043779245.1. Classification (GTDB taxonomy): domain Bacteria; phylum Elusimicrobiota; class Elusimicrobia; order 2-01-FULL-59-12; family 2-01-FULL-59-12; genus JANLWZ01. The sequence goes on from JAYWEN010000340.1 coordinate 82, forward strand.
GCCGGTTTGCTTGTCATCGCAGGAGGAGAGACTGGTGCCTGAGGCTGTGCGGATGCGGCAGCTCCTGCCGCTACTTTTATAAAGAATCGTCTATTCATGCCTGTCTGTCGAGCAAATCCAGTCATTCGATGCATGGTCCAACCGATGAATGGCTGACAAAGAAGATAGGGAGTGATTGCCTGATCTGAAAAATTCACAGACTGTTGGGGTGCGCGGACGGATGAAGTCGCGGCTTCAGCCAAATGACCTGAAGTCCAGACAAGGCAAAGAGACACCGCCATAGCCGTAATTTGTTTAAACCATCGCATCGATTAAGTGTAAATGATGCGTGTTACAAAGCTATTTCTTGTATGTAACAACTAAGTTAACGATCAATGGCGCGCGTAAAAAAAGTGCCTGGCACTTTAGCGTTTTAAAGTACCTGGCACTTCAGAGAGTTTTATCGTGGTTAGCGTCGGTCTCTGTCAGATCCTGGATCGGAGGATGCGGTCGTGATACTGCAATGAAGGCCAGCGCTAAAGTCGAAGAGAAAGTTCACGTTTAGCGTAGTCCCAGCCGGCCAGCTGCCCTGGGGTGTCTGGATAATTTCTTGGCATCCGCTCCCTGCTCCCGGCTCGAGAAATCCCTTTACTCCAATAACGTAATAGGGAGAATTTGGAACGGTCATACTCCCTGTCTTTGAATCCCCCACTTGCATAGGCGGAACGGCAAAATACCGTCCTGCGGGCGTGATGGTGATATACGACGCCAAGGGCGCCCCGGTGTTCCCATCAAATTGCACTTTATAAGGGACTGTGGATTGCCCCACCGAAACGGGGACCGTAGAAGGATTTATGATAAATCCCCCTCTGGAATCACGATCATCGGCGTTCGCAGGAGATACAGCTAAAAGACCAGCAAGGATAATTCCAGGAATGGACAGCAGAGAAAATAGTTTCAAGTGAGATCTCCTTTACCACCATTTAAGAACTCACTCAGTATGCTTCATGAATGTTACGGTCACGTAACACGCACCTCCTTTTTAAAAGCTCAGCGGCTTAAAAGCCTTACCAACCTCTTAGGAGAATATTTCCTCTCGGCGTTGATCCGGCGACTTCTCCGCCGAGTCCCCGGATTCAAGCGCGGATCCCCGACCATGGAGCGGCGCATTTTCCAAGCCCTCTGGGTGGCGTGGAGTTTTGTCGGTTTCGGTGCGCTTTTGTATGTCGGGGTTGTAGTCGGGGTGATTATGGGCACGCGCCGTGCGGCCTGACGGACCAATCTGCAGCACCTGCTTACTTCGGAAGGATTGCCCCAGGTTGGGTGTTACTCACTCTCGTTGATATCGTTTTCGAAAAACGTTCGGCTAATTTGTGTCCCGTGTTCGGCACGTGATTATTTTTTAAAACTTGGTCGATCGTTTTCAGTCGATCAGCCGCCGGCGGATGCGTTTTATTAAATCGCGAAAGAAATAAATCGGTTTGTTGTTTGGCGGCAAGCCCGACAATAGAACGGCGCAACCCCGCCGCATCGTAGCCAACTTTGGAAGAAAGAATTGTTCCCCCCTTATCGGCTTCGAGTTCATCCTCCCGCGAAAGACCATTGCTGAGAAGGTTAATCGAGAAATCAGAGATTTGAGAAAACCGGCTGACATCGTGACCGGACGCAGAGGCCAAATCTTGTCCAGCGCCAATGAGGTTGGATTGCCTGATCGCTTTCACCACGTGACGTTCAACCACATGCGTAATTTCGTGTGCCAAAACACCAGCGAGTTCCGATTCATCTTTGAGCTGATTAAGAAGTCCTTCGGTAATAAAAATATAGCCGCCGGGAGCCGCGAGCGCATTTATTTCGGCGGTGCGCAAAATCCCAAAGCGATAGGGAATGTTCGATCGATCGCAATGCTTCACAACCGCCCGACCCACCAAATTCACATACAGGACCTTCACCGGATCGTCGACAAGCCCATAACGCGCGGCTAGGTTCGCGGCGACTTCCCGGCCGATCTTCGCTTCATCGTCATCGGACACGCCAATGGCCGCCTGTGCCAGTTTTGCGCTACCGGAAACAACTTTGTTCAAATCCAGATCGTTGAAATCAAACGCATGAGAACGGCAGTTAAAAGCTAAAAGCGAACAGCTAATAACGAAAAGCTGAGGTACGTTTTTCGTTTTTCGCTTTTCGCTATTCGCTGCTTTCACTTGAGGTTTCCTTCTTCCACGAATTTCTTCACATCTTCATCATGGATAACGATCCCTTCCAATTTATCGATCGACTTAAAATCACGGGCTTTTGTATCGACTTCCCCATTTACTTCATCGAGGCCACGAACACCAGCGACAGCGGTCGGACTGCTGGAACTGGAACCACCGGCTTTTTTGAGGAGGTCCTGTAAAGACGACTTTTTCTTTTTGGACGCAGGCATGGCGGTGTCAGCCCAGGCCGCACCGAGGGTAAAAACCATAGAGAGAACGAGAAGGAATTTAATGTTTTGCATTGATTGGACTCACTTCAATTTCAAAAGGGTTGCTGTACGCTTTTTCCCCCCACACATTGACTGAGGCGACACGTAGGCGTAGCTTACCATGCGGAAGTTTTCCTTGATCGAGCGAAAAGATATACGGAACCTTCCAGAGCGAACGGCCCAGTTGAATCCATTCTTTTCCTCGAACCACATCTCCTCTGCGAACTTGACTCTCAAGCTCAACCCAAACTCGTTCGACGGAATTGCCTTCTACCGAGGCCGAAATTACAGGTTTTAAATGATCCACAGTTCCATTCTTCCAGGATTGGACATTGACCTGCATAGGATGAGCAGCGCCTTCCGGTATCAGTTTCAGCGCAATGGCTGGCTGGAAAAAAGAGACCCCAGACGTTTTTGGAGGAAGCATTGTTTTAGGAGGCTCGCCATTCACATCTCGGGAAACCCAGGTGCTAACATCTTTTCCCCCTAAGCCAGCCGCCAAAACAGGAGAGGACGAAACCGAGAGTAGCTCAGGCGTCGGAGACCAAAGAGCAATGTAATTGTCACCGGTCAGATTGACAGACTCAAGCGGCACCTCGGTCCAGAACCACTGAGATTCCCCCACATTTTCTAATGGAAACTCGGGACTTCCTTCAAACGGAATATCGGCGGTGGTGGTGAGTCGAAATTGTTGGTTGGTAGTCCAGCTCGGAGTTGAAGCAATGGCGGTCCAGATTTCTCCAGGAAAAGGACTAAACTCGGGAGGTCGGCCAACAGGCGGAAGCGTTTTCATCCGCCCCAGCTTGGCGCCGATAAAGACGTGGGCGTAATGACCTTTCGGAATAGGCGGTAATTTTTTGACCCAAGCGTTGTTGAAACCGACATACCAGTTCCCATCCCAACCCGCATTGGCAAAAACCGTGTAATCGTTGGGATTAGGAATTTGCGATACGTAGACAGGATAGTCAGGAGCGCTGGCACAAAGGACGGCCGGCAAAAAAAGCCATAAAATAAAAAACGAACGTGAGAAGCGGACCCCGCTTCTTGTAGACAGTTTTTTTAAGTTGTGCGACCAACGCTTCGAAATCATCAAATGAATCCTACAACTTGGGGACGTTGCTCACAACTGACAAGTCTGATTTATTTGAACAAAAAAATGGACCTTCTTCGAGTGCGATTCTATAAATTTGTCAGTTGTGAGCAGCGTCCCAATGACGTCAGGAGAGATCCGGGACTGCCACTCCATGGTCTTTTAGAAACTTCCAGCTTTTGACCTTGAATGGCCAAAGCGGTGAATCGGGTGGGGTTACTTTGGGCTTATTGAAGACTTCTGGCCAACCAAATGGTTCATTTTTGTAGTCATACTTCGCTCCGAGCTCAAGCATTGTCCAAACTACATCCCAATACTCTATCGTTCCTGCATCGATAAGTAAGGGGGAATCAGTCCGACTTCGCAAATCCAGGTCCGCACC
>JAYWEN010000341.1:0-3392 GCA_043779245.1 Elusimicrobiota bacterium
CGCAGGAATGGGCGGTGGTGAAACCGTCGGAATTGATTTCTCAGGAAAGTGCGTAAAATGAAAGTGGTGCGTGAATAAAAACGGGAGTTGAAGCGACAGCAGCAATAAAACTGATGCGATAACTAACGCTTTGAATCCGGCCAACAATTGGCGATCCAGAACATAGACGGTGATAACAATTAGCGGGGTGAATACATAGGCTGCTCTAACTCCTGAAATAAAACTCGCAAAAATAGTGAGCCAAAAAATCTGTGTCGCCCTTCGTCGATACAATGGGGTTTCTTCTCGTTGCATCAGAGCATAGGCCATAGGAATAACGGCTAGAAGATAGCAGTAAAACTGAGCCGCATAGGTAAATGTCGAGGGAACACGGAAGATATGTTGAGTGCCCAGAGTAAATGAAGCAAATCGCTGGCAAGCGCCATAGGCGGCTGCGCCATAGATCGACTCCATTGTTCTCTCATAACCAATTTGGTGGTCAAAGTACCATTGAATCACACCGAAAACCGCTGGGATCACGGATGGCCAGACTATAAGACGGAGGATGCGCCGTCTCTCATCGTCTGTGTGCCCCCACAGCATGGCCAGAGGTAATAGGGGTAAATAGAAAAGCCAGGTTTTCAAACCAATAAGAACCATTTTCCAGCTTTCGACATGCGGGTTAAAACATTCGACGAAGATGACGAGGACCCAGAGAGAGATCGCGAGGCGAAGGGATTGCTTCATCTGTTGGAATCCTTTTTTAAAGGCACCAGACAGGAGTGCGCTCAGATAGAGCGGGATAATAATAATGATGTCTTTTAATGCGCGTGGCCAAACGGCAGGATAGAGCCAAAGAGCAATGGCTCCCACTAAAGGCAGGGAGAGAACAAGGATGGTAAGTCCATTTTGCCAACGCAGAAATTTCATAGGGCGCTCATCGTCCACTCACGCGCTCGAACCACAAGACGCTGGCGAAAGGCGCCCCATGTGAATTCTTCTGCACGTCGTCGCGCGGCTAAAGCCATGCATCTGCGCAATTCTCTATCCTTCATCAGTCGAACGATTCGCTCTTTGAGGGCTTCAACATTTGCAGAAGGAACAATGAACCCTTCAATCCCATCGCGAATCACGGATCCAGATTCAAAGGTGGTGATGACGGGTAGCCCAGAAGCCAGCGCTTCGTAGGTGACGTTTGCTGAACCCTCATGCAGGGATGGAAAGACAAAGACATCCGCCTGGCGATAAAAGTCGGGCATTTCATGATAGGCAATCTCGGGAACATGCCGAAACACACCTTCAAATGGGCTTAGGCCTTCCCCGCTCCCAACAATTCTCCCCAACAACGTCAACCGAGCGTTAGGAAGATTGAGCTCTTGGAACGCTTGAAGAAGATATTTAATTCCTTTTCTCTGGCTGATTTGTCCAGCGTAGAGAATCTCAAAAACGCCGTTCTCATCTCTGGGTTGATTCGATGGACAGAAACGTTCTGTATCCACGCCGTAAGGAAAGAGTGTGATTATATTTGGATCAGCGCCGGCGGCCACCAGAGTTTTCACGACATAATCCGAAGGCGCTAGAATATGATCAGCGGCTTTAATTTCTGCGGTGCATTTGTCCACAAGCCCATGTTCCGGAAAGATAGGGAAGCTGTCTGCAAATTCCGGATTCTTTGTTCGCTCTCGATCCGCGACGGACACTCCGGCTTGGATATGTCCGATGACTTGGTCCAAAATCTTAATCGCACCAATCTCATCGCATGCTTCAAAGGGAACCGTCGAGGCGCTGTCATAACAGATGGCTCCGGCCGGGCGAATGCGTCGAATGTCTGCGGCCACGGACTTTTCAAACATTTCATTTCGATAGGCGAGGAGTCCATAGGCGGTTCTGCCTTGCAGTCCAGCCCGGCAAACAAGGGTCAAGATCAGATCCCACAATGGATGCGATACCACATCTTTGGGATCCAACTCATAATGACCGCGGCGGCGAAGTTCTTTAAAAAGTGTTTTTTTGAGTTGGCTTGGAAGCCATTGGAGCCCAAGAGCGACTTTCGAGTCAGCATCAAAATAAAACCCAGTGACAAAGGCCCTGAGCAGTCCAGCTTGCTGGAGCGCTAGCGCTTCGTGGTAAACACCGACGACACGGCTCGGGTGGCTGACAAGGACTCCGCGTAAAGCGTCGGACACGTCCTTAATCGACCCGAACGGCGACCGTGAGAAGTTCTTCGCCGGCCGGGTTCAGTGTGAGGGACGGTTTTTCACGAGAGAAGAGAGGCGTATGGTCGGAATCGGAAAACGCGAGTATTTTGAACTTCTCTCGAGGGAGGGCATGTCCGAGAAATTCGGTTGTAAGAAGCAGCGTATGTTTTTCGCTGATCGAAGGCCCCCAACGAACGCCTTGCTTCTCAGCATCCCGGCCGCTGCCATTGGGAACCCAGATGCAGAGCGCTCCGCCAGGTTTTAGCCATCGGTAAAATTGAGAAAAGACATTGCGCAAATCGGGAAGATGCTCAAGTACATGCGAGGTCATGATCGCGTCGTACCGTTGATCGGGGATGGTTTGAAGATCCTGCAGATCGCTCATGATGCGAACGCCGAAAGCTTGTTCGCCAAAGTGCGCTCGGGGTTTTGACAATTCAAAGCCTTCGGCCTCGTATCCGGCATGCTTAAGTTGAATCACGCCGTAACCCCATGAGCATCCATAATCCAGAACGCGACCGACGGGAAGAATTTGTTTCAAGATGGCAATTTTCGACGCAAAATTCTTTTCGGTCCCTTTAAAATTAGAGTCTAAGAGTTTCTTCAGCTCGTTCTCTGATGGAAGATCGGTTGTCAGCCCAATTTGGCGGTAACCTTTTTGATAAAACTGGGTATTAAAGGCTGATGAATCCTTGTGGATTCGAAACTTGAGACCGCAGTCTAGGCATTTACGTAATTCTAGGATAAAGAATTTTCGATCTTCAGTTGTCCCCTTAGCAGATTGGCAATAGGGGCATGTTCGGTTGACATCCCAAAAATGCAATTTAGCCATTCGAAAAAGAAAACGAGATCGTCGTAACGCAACAGTTATTAAAGATTCACTGGTAACGGCTAATTCGGTAGACATGGTAAGTTCTTGAGGGTCCTATGGGTGTGAATTTATCTTGTTAAGTCGATCGTATTTTATTCAATTCGGTCATTTATAACAACTGCAATCACCGACGCCTGAGCTGCCATCGCGCAAAAGATAGAAGTTCCTGAATTTCGGCCAAATCCATCAGACGTGTCAGAAGCAGCACCGTGCAGCCCATCACCACTGTTCCGACCGTGACGCGACTGAAGGCGGCCATTCGGGACATGGTCGCGCCAATGGACATCACTGCCCCTTGTCCAACAGTCCAGAGAATGACTGCGAAAACTCCAAGGCGAATCAGA
>JAYWEN010000342.1:0-3636 GCA_043779245.1 Elusimicrobiota bacterium
TCTGATTCGCCATACGGTGCGTCACGGAAGCTCCGCGTCTGTCGTTGGCGCGAGCATTTATGCCGCCACCGTGATTCTGTTATACCTCACCTCCACTCTGTATCACGCCTTGCCGCGTGGAAAAGCCAAACACACGTTTCGGATCATTGAACATATGGCTATCTTTTTTTTAATCGCGGGGACCTACACACCTTTTACGTTGGGTGTCTTGAGGGGTCCGTGGGGATGGACCCTGTTTGGCCTCATTTGGACTTTGACCGCGGCTGGCGTCGCTCTCAAATTCTTTGGCGGCGTTCGGTACAATGTCGCTTCGACCACCCTTTACGTGTTGATGGGCTGGGTCGTGATGATCGCTGTAAAACCGTTGTGGGTGCGCATGCCGCACATGGGATTTGTCTGGATCTTGTTGGGGGGTCTGGCCTATACGTTAGGGGTGGTCTTTTATGCCATCGACTACCGCATGCGTTACAGCCACTTTATTTGGCATTTATTCGTGATGGCTGGAACCCTGTTTCATTTCTTCGCCATATACGGGTACGCGCTGTAATATAATCTTTCCACGTTCAGCACAATTCTTTCGAGGTAGACACCCATGACATCTAAAGACTCCTTTTCCTGCCGTACGACGCTTACGGTCGACGGGGAATCGTTTACTATTTTCAGCTTACCCGCTTTTGCGAAGACGGCTGGCGTCGATCTGTCGCGGCTCCCCTTTTCCCTCAAGGTGATGCTCGAGAATCTTCTGCGTAACGAAGATGGTCGCTTTGTGAAGGCCGATGACATTACCGCTCTCGCCTCGCGCACCAAAGAAAAGGAAATTGCTTTTGCACCGGCTCGCGTGCTCATGCAGGATTTCACCGGTGTTCCCGCCATCGTCGATTTAGCCGCGATGCGCGATGCCATGCATGCCTTAGGCGGCAACCCCAACAAAATAAATCCGCTTGTTCCGGTTGATCTCGTCATCGATCATTCCATTCAGGTCGATCAGTACGGCACCGATACAGCGCTCATTTTTAACACTGACGTGGAATATCAACGAAATCGAGAACGCTACATTTTCTTGCGTTGGGGGCAAAAGGCGTTTCAAGATTTTAGAGTCGTTCCCCCCGGTACCGGAATCTGTCATCAAGTCAATTTGGAATATCTCGCTGGCGTAGTGCTGACCCGAACGATCGACGGTACGACGTACGCCTTTCCCGATACCCTCGTAGGGACCGACTCGCACACGGTCATGATTAATGGTCTGGGCGTTTTGGGATGGGGCGTCGGTGGAATAGAAGCGGAAGCCGCCATGTTAGGCCAGCCGAGCTCGATGTTAATCCCGGACGTCGTCGGATTTAAGCTGACCGGCCAGCCGAAAGAAGGCACGACGGCGACCGACATCGTACTAACCGCTACGGAGATGCTACGCAAAAAGGGTGTGGTCGGTAAATTTGTCGAGTTTTACGGGCCGGGTATGAGCAATTTGCCTGTTGCCGATCGTGCGACGATCGCAAATATGGCTCCAGAATATGGCGCGACGATGGGATTTTTCCCCGTCGATGCCCAGACGATTAAATATTTGCAGCTTACGAACCGTCCTCCGAAGCTAATCAAGCTCGTCGAAAGCTATTTAAGCGCTCAAGGTCTCTTCCGAACGGAATCGTCATCTGAACCCGAATTTTCCGATACTCTGTCCTTGGATCTATCCACCGTAGAGCCGTCCATGGCGGGCCCGAAGCGGCCTCAAGACCGCGTCGCGCTGAAAGATTCCAAGGCCGCTTGGAGAAAAGTGCTTCCTTCTTTTCTGGAAAAAACCCCCAAAGGCGGCGGCGCAGCAATTCTAATTTCCCCCGACGTGAAGGTAGAAGTAACGCACGATTTCAAAACCTTTGAGATGAAGCACGGCTCCGTCGCGATTGCCGCCATCACAAGTTGCACCAATACGTCCAACCCCTCGGTTATGATTGGCGCCGGGCTTTTGGCCAAAAAAGCGGTAGAGAAGGGGCTCATGGTTAAACCTTGGGTGAAAACGAGCTTAGCGCCCGGCTCAAAAGTCGTGACCGATTACTTGGTCGCCACCGGAGTCCAAAGTTATCTCGATAAACTCGGATTCAATCTGGTCGGTTATGGCTGCACAACGTGTATTGGAAACTCTGGGCCGCTTCCGGATTCGATTGCTCAAGCCGTGAAGGATAACGATCTTGTCGTAGCCGCCGTTCTTTCCGGAAACCGGAATTTTGAAGGCCGCGTAAACTCTCAAGTGAAAGCGAACTACCTGGCTTCTCCTCCGCTTGTTGTCGCCTATGCTTTGGTTGGCCACATGGATTTTGACCCGTACTCGGATCCGATCGGGACTGACAAGAGCGGAAAAGCATTGTATTTGAAAGATATCTGGCCGACTTCGAAAGAAGTACAAGAAGCAGTAGGAAAAGTTTCCAAGGAAATGTTTGCTAAAGAGTATGCGGTCGTTTTTGATGGGGATGATCGGTGGAAGGCACTTCCTTCACCGGAGGGCCAAATCTTCACCTGGGACGCATCCTCCACCTATGTGAAAAATCCCCCCTATTTCGATGGCATGCGGATGACTCCCAATCCCATCCAGGATCTGAAGAATGCTAGAGTTTTGGCGCTCCTGGGTGATTCGGTGACTACCGATCATATTTCTCCCGCTGGTTCGATTCCCAAGGATAGCCCTGCTGGGAAGTACCTCACCGATCGCGGGGTCATGCCAAAAGATTTCAACTCTTACGGCGCGCGCCGAGGCAATGACGAAGTCATGGTGCGCGGAACCTTCGGCAACATCCGGCTGAAGAATTTCTTAGCGCTAGGGACCGAAGGCGGATATACCCTTCATCTACCTAACAAGACGGCCACCACAATCTTTGAAGCGTCAGTCCAATACCGAAAAGACAACGTGCCGTTGATTGTCATCGCCGGCAAGGAATACGGATCGGGATCATCGAGGGATTGGGCGGCCAAAGGTCCAGCACTTCTTGGCGTTAAAGCGGTGATCGCGGAAAGCTATGAGCGCATTCATCGGTCTAACTTAGTTGGAATGGGAATTCTGCCCTTGCAGTTTAAATCAGGAGAAACACCTAGGACACTCGGTTTGACGGGAGAGGAAACCTACACGATCGACGGGGTCGCCAAAGGTTTGAAACCCAAGAAAGACATTCTCGTCCTGACAACCGATGCGGCCGGCAAATCCAAATCGTTTAGCGTCGTCCTGAGGATCGATACGCCAGAAGAGATTGAATACTTCCGGAACGGCGGGATTTTACCGTACGTGCTCAGGCAACTCCTGCTGACCAAATGAGCCAGGAGAGTTTCTAGCGAACCGCTTACAAGCTCACTTTAATTAAGGTCGGTTGTAGGCGTGGGCTTGGCTGGAATCTGTTCGAGCGGTTCGGCAAAGCGGAGTGATTCGACCGAGAAACTAATGGTGTTAAGAATGGCGCCCGAAGGCGTGTTAAACCAGACGCGCTCGTCGATTGGATCGTAACTGCTGAACTTGCCGACGAATACTTTTCCCTTCTTCAACGTGAGCCGTACGGAACTTCCCTTCTTTTGATTTTCAAAAAACTGAACTAAATCCGACCGCCTCATTTGTTTATCGCTGCCATGCGGCATGGCGAGCTGGGCGACAAGTTTTTG
>JAYWEN010000343.1:0-2254 GCA_043779245.1 Elusimicrobiota bacterium
AAATCAGGGCAAACTCGAACTCTTCCCTTGCCAGCCTTGATGAGAAATGGAGTCTCGTAAACGTATTCGACACCACATGTGTTTAGGTAATTCGCAATAAAACATTCCGCCATGCTGCGCACGCGCTCGCCTCGGATGGTTCTACAAGGCGTACCGTACTCTTGTTCAGAAAGCGCGGTCGTCGCTTCGTGATTCGGCGCTTGCCGGAATACGCGACGCACATACCAACCTAAGACGAGGAGGAATCCACCGATGAACAGATGATCCGTAATAAAATGCCAGAGAGCCATTTGAATTATTTTACCCAATTTTCACGAGAGTCGGGACACCCGCCGACCTGTCATTTCGTCGATAGACCTGATAAAATGAGCGGGAACGATGCCTAAGATATGCGAATTCTTCGGGATTAAAATCTATGTGTACTGGGATGATCATAATCCTGCGCACTTTCATGCCACATATGCCGGCGAAGACGCGCAAGTAAACATAGAGGACTTGACCGTGATGCGAGGTCGGCTGGCGCCGAGAGCTATGGGCTTAGTTATTGAATGGGCGTCGCTACACCAAAAAGAGCTTAGGAAAGCATGGAAACAGGCGGTCGGACACAAGAAAGTAAGTAAGATCGAACCATTGAGGTAAACCATTATGAACTACGACATTATTCATGTTGAGCCCAGAGAAGGATATCGATTGTTTATCCGCTTTGCAGATGGATTGTCAGGGGAAGCGGATGTTTCCCACTTAGTAGGCAAGGGCGTATTCAAAGCTTGGAAGAAACCGGGATTCTTTGAGAAAGCCTATGTCGACGCTGAAATGCGTACAGTATGCTGGCCGGGGGAGCTCGACCTGGCCCCAGACGCCTTGCACGAAAAGATTACGGCCGCACAAAAGCGTAAGCGCAAAGCCGCATAACATCCCGGAAATGCGTCCAAACTTGCCTAGCGACCTATTTTCGTGGAGCTAGGCCACCGTCCATTAACGCATTGGAACGATGGGGATACAGTTTGGGTCACAGTTGCGTTGGGAATAGCGGGTTATAGCACCCGCCACTAAGCGTCTTTCTATGAATTTAATACGGCGACAAAGCCTCCTGTCTTATTCTCTTCTTGCACTAGGATTGTTCGCTTACGCGGTCTTCCTACGAATCGCGTTCATCCGTGCTCTTCCGGACCCTATTTTCACGCGCGACAGTCAAGATTACCTCCAGCCCTTATTCAGTTTTCTGAGTCATGGTCGATTTGAGCTGAGCAACCAGCGAACCCCCGGCTATCTTGCGCACATTTTATTAACGAACCTAGCTCGAACCTCAGATTCAACGCCTCGATATGCTATTCCCATCGAGCCGTTATACGTCATGTTGGCTCTCGCGGGATTGAAAAGTCTTTTTAGCGGCGGGCAGCTAAGGAACGGTTTGGATTGCCCCACGGGGACAGGAACCGTGGACGGCTTAATGTCGTAGCCACCACGGGAATCTCGATCGGACGTCGAATCGGCATGAGCCGATGCGACCATTCACTCTGTCATAGCGTCGAGTGACCTGATACCATATCACTATGAAACACCCTCGCATCTATGTGGACCAGTCTATCTTGGGCCCCTTTGGCCATCATTTAGTTTTACTTTTCGCTCTGAGCCTTATTTCCCCTTCCCTTTACGCGGGTGGTCCGATGCTCAAGACCGAGCCGGTGGTGCCGTCGGGTTTTGATTTTGTGCGCTCTCTGGATGTGGACACCTATATCGGTCAAACCAATAAAAATGGGTTGGGGATGCAGTCAAGACGCGTGCGGCTTCGCTTCAGAGACCCGGACAACAATGCCTTTGTGGGAATGCTTTTTGGAATTCACCATTTTAATCAGGATCTGCGCATCGGCGATCCTCAAGGACCCGACACCGCAGGGATTATGGGCAATTGGGGTGGTGCCTTTGGTGTCGTACGCGGCAAACATCTTTGGGAGCTGGATCTTATGGGAACTTCGCTTAGCAAACGCTTGGGGTTTGCACCTGCAATCGTTGGAGAGCATCAGCTGGGCGCGAAGTGTTCGATCTATCATCGCACGGAGTTGAATTTTTACACCGGTGATGCCATTTTAGACGCCGATCAGGGGTTTACGTGGATGGGACTTTCAAACGTAGGAATTACAGTCGGATATCGGTGGTTCACGTCTTTGCACATGGACCGCTCAGGACCACACGTCGGCCTGCGTTTCTATTTCGAAAGTCCTAAGATCCCTTTCATTTTTCCCAGCCTCGGGTA
>JAYWEN010000344.1:0-6013 GCA_043779245.1 Elusimicrobiota bacterium
CTACGGAGTAGGAGTCGTTGTTGGTCAGCGTGTCGAACTTCCCCTTAATATCAATTTTTCCGGGGATCCACTTCAACTTCAATTCAGGATGCCGGCGGATGAGCTGCTCCATACGGTCGAGCGATGCGGGGCCCATATACCAAGGCGTGCTGAAGTACGTGTAGCCAACAGCTTTAGGGAAATAGAGAGCCACCGTATAAAGACCTTTGATGGCCTCCTCCACAAGCCCTAAACGTTCGAGCATGATGGCGGAATAAAATTGTTTCACGCCTGGATCTTCTGCCGTCGAGGCCCATTTGTAAAAATTGGTCGCGGCTGTGGGAGTATCCACAAACTTCCAATGATTTCCGGCGAGCTTTCCTGCTTTCATCGCGGATTGATACCCAAGATCTTTAAATACATCGGTATTGGGATAAATGCCTTCCCCGACGGCCTTCATCAATCCAGGACGATCAACCGTCAGAAAATGATAGCGGTTCGTACCCATTTCCACATACTGACCAAACGTTTCGTAAGGGATGGCGCCTTTGGTTCCTGGAAATGCGAGGGTAAGAGAATCTTTATTAGGGACCGCGTCCGCGCGAGTGAGAGCACGGGAAGAAGAGGCCGCCAACAGGTTGGCTGGCATAAGAACTATGCCCATACCAAGCAGCCACGTCCTAAAAACAGACGTGTCGATTTTCATAAACGCTGCTTATTTCAGCATATTGCATGGGGGTCTTTACAATTATTTTACAGGTTAGTAACCTACCCGTTACAGGCACGAGTTAAACTCAATCCGTCGAACAAACGGGAGGGTGTATGAAGGTGCTCGTCGTTGAAGATGATCAATCGATCCAGATGGTGCTCGAATTGGTGTTTACGCGGATGGCTAAATGCGAAGTGCTTCTGGCGTCTAATGGCATCGAAGGATTAGCCATGATTCAGAAACATAAACCCGATGTCGTCCTGCTTGATTTAATGATGCCCGGCATGGACGGTTTTGAAGTGTGTCAGCGTTCTAAGGCCGATGAAGCCACCCGACATGTTCCTATCATTTTTCTCACCGCCCAACCGCAGCCTGCGGCCGTGGCTCGCGCCATGGCCTTGGGAGCCGCCGGATACCTCGTCAAGCCTTTTGATCCCATCAAGATCATCGATCAAGTGAACGAAGCTCTGGCCCGCGTCCAAGCTCCGCTCATTGCCAAGTAAAAAAGGATTTGTAAAAAAGGGTTGTTTTGTCATTATTCATCTGATAAAAATTCCTATATGGGAGAGCCGGCATTGGATTTAAGCGAGATTATGGATCTCTACAAAGTAGACGCCCGCGTCATGGTGGACAAAATGCGCGCGGCCTGGGCTCGGTGGGAAGACGTCGCCAAAGGCGGACCTGCTCGCCAGGAATTGCGAAAGCTTTCGCATCAGCTGCGCGGTTCGGGGCGTACTTATGGATACCGTTCCGTATCTCATTGCAGCAAAGCTATTGAAGGAATAATCACCCGGATGGACAAAGCCAGACTCCAGGCTGACGATCGCGTTCGCGAGGCACTTCGAAAACAAATCGAGCGCTTGGCAACATCATTCGCCGCCTAAACGAGGTTACGTGGGTCAAGCAGCTGTAGAACGCACCGTTCTTGTTTGTGAAGATGATCCGTCCATGATGCGGATCTTTCAGTTTCTTTTGCGCCAACAAGGCATCCGCAATGTGGTGACTATCTCGAATGGTGAGCAAGTGGCCATGCTCGCGCTCCAGCACAGACCTGCGCTGCTCCTCTTAGATTTGATGCTTCCCGGCAAAGATGGCCTGGCCGTTTTGGCCGAACTCAAGAGCAACGAAGACACTCGCCTCATCCCCGTGATCGTTGTGTCCGGGAAAGAATCGCAAGAGCAAATCCAACAGGCGATGATGGCAGGCGCCATTGATTACGTGATTAAGCCCTTCGAGCCCATGGAACTGGGAGCGCGCATTAAAAGTTTTCTCGACATGCTGCAAGAATCTTCGATTCAAGCGCCCGCTCAAACGCCTCCTAGCACCGGCTTTGGAGGCCGTCCTTAATGGTGTCGCCCTTGTCGCGATCGATGCCGGGACCGATGGGCGGTCGGCGTTCAAATCTCGGCGAGATCCTCACCGAAGTGGGTGTCATCTCACCTGAGCAACTCCGTCAAGCCTTAGCGGCCGCCGATGGTTCCGATAAAGATATCGCCAAATGGCTGATCGACCTAGGTTTTACCACTGAAGAAAAGATCATGAAAGGCATCGGCATCAAAGCCAAGGTGCCATACTTCACGAGCCTCGAAGGCCTTTATACGGCTGAGTCGGGAAACATTATTTCCGAGGAACTTGCCCGACGATTGCAAGTCGTTCCACTTTTCAAAATCGATAACGTCGCGACCGTGGCGATGGTCAATCCGCTCGACTTGTTTATCATTGACACCCTCGTCAAGACCACTGGCTTTCGCATCGATCCCGTCGTCTGTATGCGCTCCACCATTTTTGAAACGATCAATAAACTGTATGGGGGTTGGGAGAGTTCTGAAGTCCCCCTTCAAACGCTCGCGCCGGCTCCATCGCCATCCGCAATCCCCTCTTTAAACAACGTTCCGGATGCCACTTCCTTACTAATCGAATATCCCAATGTCACTCAGGGGCAAAATCAGCCCGCAAGAGTCCCCTCCGCCTTTTCGACACCGGGCGTTGGCGTCCCCCCTCCCATGCCTATGCCGCTCGGTCAGCCGCCATCAGGGAAGGGTGATGAAAATTTAAACAAACTCGTCGAGACTTTGCGCAACAAGATGCCTGAACAGCGCATGTCTCAGATGGACATGATTCAACGCGACATCCAAAAGACGAGCGAGGACATGCCCATCGTGCAGCTCGTCGACGCTATTTTTCGCCAGGCCGTCACCAAAAAGGCCAGCGACATTCACATAGAACCATACACTGATCACACGGAAGTTCGCTTTCGTATCGATGGCGTTTTGCGACCCGTGATGACCGTTCCTAAGGAATTCGAAAGCGCGATCACCTCACGTATTAAGGTTATGGCTAATTTGGATATTACCGAGACGCGACAGCCGCAAGACGGCCGCGTTATGACAGAAGTGAGCGGCCGGCCAGTCGATCTGCGTATCTCGACCTTGCCCATCATTCACGGAGAAAAGACGGTTATTCGAATCTTGGATAAAGGATCGTCCGTGTTTGAATTGGCCAAGCTCGGCTTCAGCCAACGGTCTGTCGACATGTTCACCGAAGCTTTAGATAAACCCAACGGCATTATTCTTGTGACAGGACCGACAGGAAGCGGAAAATCAACCACCCTCTATACCGGCTTAACCATTCTCAATGCGCCCGATACCAACATCGTCACGCTGGAAGATCCTGTCGAATACCAGCTGCCGCGTGTGAATCAGGTTCAAGTGAACACCAAAGTGGGCCTCACCTTTGCGAAAGGCTTGCGCTCAATTTTGCGGCAAGATCCTGACGTCATCATGGTCGGCGAAATCCGCGATTTGGAAACGGCTGAAATTGCCATTCAAGCCGCGCTCACGGGCCATCTTGTGCTCTCGACATTGCACACCAATGATGCGCCCAGCGCGATCACGCGACTCCGCTACATGCGCGTAGAACCTTTTTTAATCAGCGCCTCAGTCCTTCTCGTTATTGCTCAACGTTTGGTGCGCGTGTTGTGTCCTCATTGCAAAGAAGAATACACGCCGCCCAAGCCGATCATCGATAAAATGGAGAAGGCCTCGAAAAATTTTGTTGGCACGCGAAAATATTATGTAGCCAAAGGATGCGACGCGTGCAATCAAACGGGCTATAAGGGTCGCCAAGGGCTTTATGAGATTTTCAAGATGACCTCTCGGCTGAGAGAAATGACGGTGGATCCCAAAACGACCTTGGAAGAGATTCGTGCCATTGTCCGCGAAGATGGAATGAGTTCGCTTTATGAAGAAGGGGCGACAGCGGTGGTGACAGGGATGACATCGGTCGAAGAAATGCTCCGCGTCTGCACCCTCGAAGAATAAGCCTCTAAAGGGTCCCCATGCCGAAGTTCAATTTTATCGCCTCTAACGCAGCAGGTCAGAATTCTCGCGGCATTCTGGAGGCGGGAAACAAAGCAGAACTCGCTAAGAAACTTAAGACGCGAGGTCTTTTTCTCGTATCCTGCCGCACGGATGAAGAGGTCCCCCCGGAACTTAGCGGTTCACGCTCGAGTCCCGAGCCACTCCGTCCGGCGCCCCACGCCACAAGCCGATTTTCTCCCACAAAACCCAATCAGATTCGCTCGGGCATGCAATCGTCCGCCTCGCAAAGTTGGCTCAATAATCTTCTGCATCCGGAAAACAAAGCCGATCCCAACACCGTCCCCAAAGGGAATGTCCCTCTAAAAGAACTGGTCGTGCTCACCCGCCAGCTCTCGATCAGCATTAACGCGGGGATGTCGTTTGTGGAGGCTCTGCAAGGACTGGCGACTAACACAAAGAACACGAAGCTCGGGTGGGTTTTGCGCAAAATTCTGGATGACGTCCTTTCGGGTAAACGTTTTTCCGACGCCTTAGCCGCGCATCCGGACATCTTTAAGCCGGTTTACGTGAGTATGACGGCGGCCGGAGAAGCCGGCGGCTTTATGCCCGATGCCTTGAACCGCACGGCTGAATTTTTAGAAAAAGAAATTGAACTGCGTTCAAAAATTAAATCGGCCATGGTTTATCCGGTCGTGATCGGCTTGGTGGCGACCGTCGTGGTCATAGGAATGATGGCGTTTATTGTTCCCACCTTCGTTAAAGTGTTTCAAGATATGAATGCGCCCTTGCCCGCGCCCACACGCGCCCTGATTGCCGTCAGCGTGTTTACCCGGCATGGCGGATTTCTAGTTCCATTTATCTTCGTCGGACTGATGATGTACGCCAAGCGTCTACGCCAGAAAAATGAACCCTTCCGCCTATTCTGGGATGAGAAAGTGCTCATGATCCCGATCTTTGGCAAGCTCATAACACTAGAGGTGATCACGCGTTTTATTCGAACACTGGCGAGCCTCGTGTCCAACGGCGTCATGGCCCTGCAGGCGATCAGCGTGGCACGACAAGTGGTTGAGAACCGAACCTTAGAGAAAGTGGTGGATGATATTTTCGCGAGTGTCCAGCAAGGAAACGGCATTTCCCCCGTCCTTTATAAGAGCAAGCACTTTCCTGTCTTGGTCGCCAACATGGTTTCCACCGGTGAAAAAACCGGAGCGATCCCCGAAGTGCTCACGAAAATGGCCGACTATTATGACGCCGAAGTCTCCGCCGCCATCCGTGATCTTCTCACGCTCATGGAGCCCTTGCTCATTGTTTTCATGGCCATCATCGTTGGATTTGTCATCATGGGCCTCATGCTTCCGACGTTCCAAATGTCGAGTTTGGTGGGGTAGTATAGACGCGAATGCAGCATTGGTTTTGAACGATGTATAATCACGAGAGTAAACTTTCTCTAAACCATACCGCGTAGAAGGAGACAAAAATGAATTCTCGGATATCCATAGATCCCCGTATTTGTCACGGCAAACCCGTCATTAAGAATACGCGAGTTCTGGTCAGTAACATATTGGCGGACCTTGCCGATGGTCAATCCACAGATCAAATCATCAAAGATTATCCAAACGTAAATAACGAAGATATCAAGGCGGCCTTGGAATTCGGCAGCGAACTGGCGCAGTTCGAAGTTTTCCCATACGACCAGGCCGTTTGACACTTAGGCGATACGTAGATGACCCTGGACGGTCGCAACCGTAACAAGGAAAGAAAGCGAAAGTGAATTTTTTCCTCGATGAGAATTTCCCTTTAGCCGTCCGAGCTTTACTTGAAAAACGTGGTGATCAGGTCTTTGACGTCAGAGGAACGGAATGGGAAGGCTCTGATGATGAAAGAATATTCCAACTTGCCCAGGAAAAATCTGCGATACTTCTAAGCACCGACAAAGATTTCTTTCACACCGTCACCCCCCTGCATCTAAACCACTTTGGGGCTATCGTGATCGCGCTATCCCAAC
>JAYWEN010000345.1:0-6488 GCA_043779245.1 Elusimicrobiota bacterium
GGCGGTCCCGGATCTCCTTCGATCACAGCCGTGTATTTAAGCACGATCGCCGTTCAATGGACCACGGTCAGTCCTTCGAACGGATACGAAGTGGACGCGTCGACGGCCTCGGACTTTTCAGGGACGATCTTATCCACGGTCACAACCGATGGGACTCGAACAAGTCTCATTGTGAGCAGTGCCTCGAACTTGGCACCGAATACCACCTACTTTATTAGGGTCGCCAATCTCTACAACGCAACGACCACCTACAGTCTGACGACATTCTCCACGAGTACGCTTGCCAATCAGGTTAATCCCATAATTTTCCAAGTGTTTGGAACGAGTATTACGTTAAACTGGCCGGCCTATTCGGTGGGCTCGGGAACGAATACCTCCGAAGGGTACGAGCTGGATGCATCGACGGCGAGTAACTTTTCGGGGACGGTGTTTATGTCATCGAACACCACACCGACGACGAGTACGTTGACGGTGACAGGACTCACTCCTTTTGCGACTTATTACTTAAGAGCCGGAGCCTACAATTACAATCGAGTGGCAAACTTCGTAAGCGCGGCGTCCACTGCGACGGTGAGCCTTCCGCCAAGTGCACCAAGTCTCACGACCGTTTATCAAAGCACGATCGCGGTTCAATGGACAGCCGTCGGCACGTCGAGCGGATATGAAGTGGATGCCTCGACGGCCGCTAACTTTACGGGAACTCTCTTCTCAACAACGACAACCGACGGAATCAGAGCGAGCCTTGTCGTGAGCAGTATGAGTAATCTCGCGCCGAACACCACCTATTACATCAGGCTCGCCAATCTCTACAATGGAACCACAAGCTATCACCTCACAACACCGTCAACATCCACGTTGGCGAGCCTCGTGAGCAGCGTGCTCATTTATCAAGTCACAAGTACGACGATTACGGCGAATTGGGCCGCGTTTACGGCAGGATCCGGCATCAATACTGGAGAAGGGTACGAGTTTAACGCATCCACGGCTTCAGACTTTTCGGGAACTCTTTTTATGTCTTCCAATACGACGCCCACGATCAGTACCTTGACGATCGGTGGTCTTACGAGTGGCAACACCTACTACTTGCGCGCCGGCGCTTACAATTACAACCGCGTCGCAAACTTTGTCAGTCTCGGATCGACACGGACGGTGAGTGGCCCCGCGGCCATTGCAGATCTCACCGCCACCGCACAGGTGAATGGAGATGTGGCTCTCACATGGAGTGCACCGTTAGATTCGACATACAACCCATTAACCGTTGGCAGCCAGTACGCAATCGAGTGGTCGACGTATAACGTGATCTGGAGTACATCGAATGTGAATGACACTCAGTCGACGAATACCTACCACGTGTATATTGCGACGAGTGGTGTGAGCGCTGGCGCGGCACAGTCGTTCCTCAGCTCAGGCCTCGCAGGCAACATCAATTACAACTTCCGAATTTGGACGCAGAACCCAGCCGGTTATTGGTCTCCCATTTCCAACAGCATGAACACGACCGTGAATCCGGTCCTCTCTGTGACTTTGTCCTCGCATTCGTATAATTTTGGTACAGTCAATCTCGCTTTGTCGACTGGGTCAACGACATCTTTGGGTATTACGAACGCAGGAAATGTCTCGGAAACCTATTCGCTGGCTGTCACCACGACTGGGGTGCAGAGCGTCTGGGCGGTGGGGACATCGACTCCGACGCGTTTCGATACCTTTGTGATGTTTGGCGGATTCCATCCCTCGCAACCTTCGACATCCTCCTTTACCACCTCCGACGTGATCACGAGCACGTCCACACTCTCCAGCGGAACGCTCTTCTCCATCGACGGAACTCAGACCGGTCTGAGCGTACCCCCCAACCTTGCGCGCCAATTGTGGCTACGACTGGATATGCCACTTTCTGTTAGTACGACCACCCAAGAACAGATGAACATCACCGTCACTGCCTCCACCCCATGAAGCCACCTCTCTCGGCGCCGGATCCGCTCGATCGATGGTCAGCATCGATTCTTGCAGGTCTCGTTTTTTTTGTTCCCTTAGTCTTTGATTTCTCAGTCAATGACACGTTCGACTTTCCAAAGTTGGTATGCGTTTATGGCGCGGCGTTGGTTCTATCAGCAATGTGGCTATGGAGGTGGACGGGCGGTTTGCGAAAGGACTCGCCGACAAGCGTCTATCGATGGCTCATGATCTTCCTAGCCGTGGCGTTTGTAGCGAGTCTGACCTCCATGGATCGATCGCGAAGCTTTATGGGTTCGTATCGAAGCTACGTCTATGGATGGGGACCCATGATCGCTTTCTCAGTTCTCTTTTTCATCGCGTCGCAGGTCGATGAGGAGAAAATATTTCTTTGGGTGTCACGAGCTGCCCTCGCCTCAGCCGGACTCTCAGGACTCTATGGGATTCTTCAGTATTCGGGCAATGAGATTTTCACCCTCATGCCTAACGCTGTGGGTTCCCGGGTGTGGAGCAGTTTGGGAAACCCGATCTATTTTGGCGCCATAACAATGATGGCGTTTCCTCTCGTGTTTCGTCCACCAATTTTCACCAACGCATTAGCAGGTGCTTTTATTTTTGCAGGGATGATGATTTCGCTGTCGCGCGGCGCTTGGCTTGGCGCGGGGGCGGCTCTCGTTGGGGCTGCCTATATGAACCGCATGTGGGTCCGTAAGCATTGGATTAAGATAGCTGGGGTGGGCATGAGTCTCGCCGCATTGAGCTTGCGTTTGCCTCAGGTTCGAGAACGTTTGTCGGTGCTCGTGTCTCCGAACGATTCGACGAGTCGTGCACGTCTGGAAGGGTGGAAGGCTGGCGTCGCGGTGTGGAAGCATCATCCTGTTCTGGGCACCGGCCCTGATACTTTTTTCGAAGCGTTCCGGCCTTATCGAACGAGAACCTTTATGGAATCCGCGGGATACGCGGTAACTCAAGCCCATGCGCATAACGAACTTATACAAGTCGCGTCTACCATGGGAACGCTAGGATTCATGGCTTGGTTAGGAGTTTTGTTGACGTGGGGCCAACGGGTGAGATTCATTTATAAGAGAAATCCCACTGAGTTTATTAAAAAACGGGGTCCGCTCTTGGCCAGTGTGGCGGCTATCTTTATTCAGAACTTATTTAATCCTTCGGCTGTTGCCTCCGCTTGTTGGGCCGCCGTGTTTTCCGGTCTACTTATGTATGACCGTGAAGCGATTCATCGGGAAGATCCATGGCCGAATGCAGTACGCAATTTTATTCTTGTGATGGGGGGAATTCTCGGTGTTGTTCTCATCGGAATTCCATGGCATGCGGACCATAATTACAAGGAAGGTCTGGTCTCGGAATCCCGCGGAAAAGCGCTTAACGCGCTCGACGATTATCGCGAAGCGGTTCGATGGCGGCCCGATATTGAAGTCTATGAGAGCGCATTAAGTAATTTAGCTCGTACTGTGGCACAACAGATGACGTCCGGTGTCGAGCGCGAAAGGCTTTGGCAGGAGGCGTGGGAATCCACCCAGAAAAGCGTGCGGTGGCACCCATCAAACCCCGACAACTGGAATAATGCTGGAGTTGCTGCCATGTGGCTCACCCAACTTGCGGGACGGGACTACCGCTTGGCTGCGAAAGAGGCCTTCGAGAAGGCGATCGCGCTCGATCCTGTTTTCATCGATGCGTGGGCCAATTTAGCCAAATGGCAGCATTTGGCAGGCGATCTTGAAGGCGAAAAAAAGACATGGCGACATGTGCTGGAACTCAATCCTCATCATGAGATGGCGTTAAACGTCGTCGGCCCCGTGCGGGAGAAGGGCTGGTGAAGCGTCATCAAGGCCGGGCTTGCATCGGCTTTTTATTCCTGTTAATTTGTAACAGCGTTCAAGGGTCCGGGCTTTCCACGTCGTTTGTAGATGTGGCCGTGATGGATGTTCCGCTCGGCAAGCCTCGGCGCGTCGAAGATCAAAAGGGAAATAGCTTTGTGGTTTGGAATACGGGAGATTCGCCATTGGTGGTGCACATTGAAGCACTTAAGCCGGTTGCTCAAGAGCTTCGTACGCCGGCGGAATCCATCGAGGAGATCAGCTGGGTCCTCATCCAGCCCAACACGTTGAGTCTGGCTCCTCACGAAACTGGGCGAGCGAATATCATACTTTCGCTACCGGCGGAGCGACGGCTGCGTCATCGAACATTTCAAGCTATGATCTGGTCTCGGAGCGAGCCGCTGCATGGAACTGGGGTGACATTAAGCGCCGGGCTAAAATCGCGGCTTCGGTTTAGGACGATAAAATGAACTTACGAAACACATTGCATCGGGTTGTGCTGGTTTCCTTGTGTATGGCTGTGCCTGTCCTCTCGTGGCGTCCGCTAATGGCGTTGGGACTGACATTGCGGTTCGTGGATGTCACACTCGAAAATATTCAGCCAGGCGCAAGCGTGAATTTACGAACTCTCAAAAACCTGCCCCTGGTTGTTCTAAATCCTGATACCGATGGGAGCGGTATTGATCTTCAAATCGAATCATTAATTCCGACTCTGAAAGAAACCAAAGCGGGGTACGAGCCGATCCCAGATCCGACATGGCTCAAAGTTGTTCCCGATCGATACCACTTGGGACCCAAAGCTAGCGCCTCATCGGACATGATCATCACCATTCCCAACGATCCCAAATTGATAGGTCATCACTACGAGGTCGTGATTTACGCGCATACCACCGTCAAAAATAAATTAGAGCGCAGCGGCGTCGTTTTTCAAACTGGACTTCGTGCCCGTGTTCGGATGTCGATTGGCACGGCAGGTCCTGCAGAACTTCAGCGCGAAAAGATGCTCAAAAAACTGGCTTCAATCAACGTCAATTTCTCGGTGGGCCCAGAGTCGATGTTCATTCAAGATTTCCCCCTCGGAAAGTGGGTGGATCTCAAAGCTGAACGCAAAGCGTCTTTTAAGATTATTAATCAAGCGGACGATCCGGTTGAACTCCGGCTTAACCCGATCGCGCCCGACCCCAACATCAATCCCCAAGCGGGCTTTGTCTATGCGCCCGAACCCAGCTGGGTCAAAGTCGAGCCTCATGACATCAAGGTGCCAGGCAACGCCATAAAGGAAGTAAAGGTGCGTGTGATGATTCCTGACAAGCCGGAATATCACGGTCAACACTATATGTTTCTGATACGAACCACGCTCAGTGACGAAAGTTTGCCGCTAGACTATAATAATCTCCTCTACGTAAATACCGTTCCTTAATTCCTCCACCCTCAGACGCTGGGAGTCCGCATTTCCATAAAGTCTTTAGCCCTAGTCGAAATCGCATCTATTTCTAGACGCGTTATAAAAATTTATTAACAAACAAAAACGTTGACTTTGGCGTCTTCTGGCTCCAAACTGGATCCGGATTGAAAAACTATAAATGATAAATCTTTTGAAGACCATTGGCATCGCGGAAGCCGATCAGACGCTTTCTGATTCGTTGCAGAAAGCGTTAATCGCCAATGGATACAGTATCAGCGGCACGGGGAAGAACGGTGAAGAAGCGATTCAGATGGTTAAAAACAATGCACCCCAGATGATTTTGGTTAATTATGAGCTGCCACTGCTCGATGGATTCGAGGTCAGTAAACGCGTCATTCCTCTACAACAAACCGCCGTTACTTTAATGACCCCTCGCACCGCGCCGGATCTTATTCAACGCGCGCTTGAACTGGGCGTGTCGGCCTGCATCCAAATTCCGTTTGATCCTAATCAGTTACGCGCGAGCTTGGATTCGGCGTACCACCAATTCCAAATCGTCTCCACTTTAAAACAACAAATGGAATCGCTCAGCGAAACACTTGAAACGCGCAAGATCCAAGAGAAAGCCAAAGGAATTTTGATGGAGCAGCAGGGCTTATCTGAAGAGGAAGCTCACAAAGCAATTCAGAAAATGAGCCAGGACCAGGGCCTCGCTATTAAAGAAGTATGCCGTTCAATCATCCAAGTCAAAATGCTTTTGGGGAAGATGGGGACCAAACGTGCTGTTTAAGAACCACCCCAGAGATGTGATTTATCCGAACGGTAAAAGCCGTTCGGAGCGGAGAAGTGACTCTAAAGGAGGGTCTATGAGGTTAATAAAACGTCTTACACAAGGAGTCCTTGCTACAGGACTAGTAGTCCTGGGCTTGGGTTTCTTGCAATCAGTGAATGCGGCCAGTACTGACACGATGAACGTATTAGTCACACCGGGTAACATTTCATTCGGTGTACAGATCACGTCACCAATGGCCGGTGGATACCAATTCGGTATCGTAAACCTGGGTGCCACGACCACTTCAACGTCAGCAATTACGGTCGCCAACACAGGGACGGTCTCGGAATACTTCTCCATGTCCATCAGTAGCTCCACGCCGACCAGTGGCGCCGTGAAATGGGCACCCGTCAATACGACGCCGAGTACGGACCAGTTCGAGTTGTTCGCGAACTTTGTCTCTACAGGGTCGGCAGCGGCTTCATTCACCAATGCCTTGCTAATCAATACGCTAGGGACAGCC